>NZ_JBGJZU010000019.1:0-87384 GCF_041354475.1 Microcoleus sp. | reverse complement strand
CCAACTGCCAACTATCAACTGCCAACTGCCAACTGCCAACTATCAACTGCCAACTATCAACTGACAACTGCCAACTATCAACTGCCAACTGCCAACTGACTATCCAATGACTTGAATTGGCCCAGTAACGCTGCCACTAAAAAATTGTTGAATTAATAAATTATCTGTCGATGCAATTTCGCTGACAGTTCCTTCCCACTGCACCTTGCCTCGATAGAGAAATACGATGCGATCGGCTGTGCGACGGATGGTACTGTCTTGGTGAGTGACGATCGCATAAGTGCTGCACACACCCTGAGCCCTCTGCAAATCGCGGATTAAATCTTCAATTACCGTCGAAGCAATGGGATCTAACCCCGCCGTCGGTTCGTCGTACAACAAAACCTCTGGATTATCCCTAGCATTATCAGGATTAGCCATAATGGCACGGGCAAAACTGACCCGCTTTCGCATTCCCCCAGACAACTGGGCTGGATAGCGATCGCCAATTTTGGGCAAACCCACCATCTCCAATTTTTCCTCCACCAATTCCCGAATCCGGCGACGCGACAGCTTAGAATGCTGGTACAGTAAAAAACCAACATTCTCTTCCACCGTCAGCGAATCAAACAAAGCCGCTTGCTGAAACACCATCCCAATCCCGATCGGATCGGTCACGTCGTCCACCCATCCTATCCTGCGCTGTCCCTGAACAAAAACCTCACCGGCATCTGGAACCAGCAAACCCGCAATTATCCGCAAAATCGTAGATTTCCCAGTCCCAGAAGGACCAATAATTGCCAGGGCCTCTCCCCGATAAATCTTCAGATCGACTCCATCAAGGATTGGAGTCTGATTGAAGGACTTACTTATCCCCTTGAGTTCGATTAACGGCTCATCCATAAGATGCGATTAAGATGTTATCATTCCCCAGTCATCAGTCTAGCTATTGACTCTCTCAGTCTTGACTAATGATTAATAACTTAAATTGACTGTCAGAATCAAAACTCTCTTGTATTCTAAATTTGTCAGGTTTAGCTGTTCCCATACCCTTAAGACTAATTAACCATGTCAATTAGTTCATTTCCCAAAGCCCTCCGTGTTTGGGCTAAAACCAGACAGGTTGTGACCAAATCCAGAAATCCTTACCCTTCCTCTTTACGAAACGGGCGAGTTCACCAGTGGTTTAAGTGGTTATCCCCCGGACTGTTGGTGAAACGCTGGCTGCTGATCAGTGCTAGCGGTGTGGTACTTGCCAGTTTGGGTTTAGCAATTTGGACTGGGATGACTCCCATTTTCTTTTTGTTGCAATTATTGAGAAATTTTTTGGCGTGGATTGCGGAAGTCGTTCCCAATTACATATCGGGTCCCCTAGTCATCGCCACCGGGATTTTGTTGATTCTGTGGGGACAAACCCGCAGTTTGAACTCAATTACTCAAGTGCTGATGCCCGAAGGAAACGAGGAATTGGTCGATCGACTCCTCAACCACCGCAGGTTGCACCGCGGACCGAAAATAGTCGCCCTCGGTGGCGGTACGGGTCTGTCCAATTTGCTGAGAGGATTGAAGGACTATAGTGCCAAAATCACTGCTATTGTCACCGTGGCCGATGACGGCGGTTCTTCGGGACGCCTGCGGCGAGAAATTGGGGTGCTACCACCGGGTGATATTCGCAATTGTTTGGCTGCTTTGGCTGATGAGGAAAAGTTATTGACTGAGTTGTTTCAATATCGTTTTCGGGCCGGTGACGGTTTGGTTGGTCACAGTTTTGGGAATTTGTTTTTGACGGCGATGAGCGATATTGCTGGAGACTTGGAACAGGCGATCGCCGCTAGTTCTAAAGTTTTAGCCGTGAGGGGGGAAGTGCTGCCGGCTACTCTGAGCGATGTTTCTTTGTGGGCAGAACTGGCGGACGGCCGGAGAATCGAGGGGGAGTCCAGCATTACCAAAGCTAACGGGCAAATCCTCAAAATAGGCTGCACTCCTGCTAATCCTCCGGCTTTGCCGAGGGCTGTGGAAGGGCTTCAGGAAGCTGATTTTATGATTATTGGGCCAGGGAGTCTATATACGAGTGTAATTCCGAATTTATTGGTGCCAGAAATTGCTGAGGCGATCGCCAATAGTCAAGTTCCGCGCATTTATGTCTGCAATATTATGACTCAGCCGGGGGAAACTGATGGATATACGGTAGCGGATCATATTCGGGCGATCGACCGTGCTTGCGGCCGGCCACTATTTGATGCTGTAGTAGTTCAAGGAAAAGTCCCTTCTGCAAAGGCTTTGATCCGTTATTCTCAGGAGAATTCCTATCCTGTGGTACTCGATCGAGAAGCAGTAACGCAATTGGGGAGGCGAATTGTGATTGCCAATGTCATGGATGAAGATGAAAATACCGGTTTAATTCGTCACAATTCTCAGAGATTAGCTGGGATGTTGCTGCGTTGGTACAGTCGCGCCCAAAATATTTAAGTTATTGACGGTTGACTAATGTTATTGGTTATTAAAACAAACAACAAATAACAAACAACAAATAACAAATGACTAATGACTAAAATCATACTTTCTCTTCCCGATGCTGAAGCTACGCGCCAGTTGGGTGTAACATTAGGGCGATCGCTCCCCGCCGGCACTGTCATCTTATTAGAAGGAGATTTGGGCGCTGGCAAAACTACTTTAGTTCAAGGCATCGCTGAAGGTTTAGAAATTCAAGATTCCATTGAAAGTCCTACTTTTACCCTCATTAACGAGTATTTAACAGGGAGAATTCCTCTTTATCATTTAGACTTGTATCGTTTAGAAACAGACGAAGTGGAGGCTTTGCACTTAGAAAGTTATTGGGACGGATTAGAAATGGATTTGGGAATTGTAGCGATTGAATGGGCGGAAAAATTGCCCTACAAACCAGATAATTATTTGCAAATTCGTTTAAATTATTGCGATAGTGGGCGACAAATTGAATTGATTGGTAATTGGCAATTACAGGATTTGCCCTTATACAATCCTGATTCATTCCATCACCCGTAGGGGCGAAGCATTCGGGCACCATACTTTGCGTATCTTTCATTGATTGTCTCCCGAATGCTTCTCCCCTACATATCTGCGTCAAATGTCAAGGCTTTTCCCCTCACATTTGTATCCAATTTCCCATTCTCAAAAACCACTTTTCCTCCCACAACAGTCACCACAGGCCAGCCAGTCAAATTCCAACCTTCAAAGGAACTCCAACCGCACTTACTCGCCATTTCTTTTCCCACAACTGGGCGATACTTCTCCAAATCTACTAAGACCAAATCCGCATCGAAACCAGGGGCTATTTTACCCTTATTCGGAATCTTATAAGCCTTAGCAACTGCCGTTGACATCCAATTAGCAACTTGAGCAACTGTACACCTTCCCTTCATAGCTTCTGTCAGCATCAAAGGCAAAGAAGTTTCAACACCGGGCATTCCTGACGGTGTATTTGGATAAGTTTGAGCTTTTTCGGCTAAGGTGTGTGGCGCGTGATCCGTGGCGATAAAATCAATTACGCCGTCGAGTAAAGCTTGCCACAGTATTTCGTTATCGCGGGGCGATCGCAAAGGCGGATTCATTTGAGCTAAACTACCAATGGTTTCATAGGCGCTGCTATTTAACAACAAATGCTGTGGTGTCACTTCTGCTGTCACCCAACTCGGTTTTTCTTGGCGCAAAAACTCCGCTTCTTCTCCGGTAGATAGATGCAGAATATGCAGACGGCGCTGATATTTTTTAGAAAGTTTCACAGCTAGCTCAGTAGCCAACAAAGCAGCTTGATTGTCTTGAATTTGTGAATGAATAGCCACATCAGAAATCCCAGCAAATTCCTGACGACGCTGATTAATTCTAGCTTGGTCTTCGGCGTGTACCGCAATTAGCCGATCGCCCTTAGCAAAAATCGCCTCTAAAACTGCTGCGTCATCCATCAATAAGTCGCCGTGCATCGAACCCATGAAAACTTTAATTCCCGATGTCGGATTGGCGCTCAATAAATCTGGTAAGATTTCAGAGGTTGCTCCAATAAAAAAGCCATAATTCACCAAACACTTCTCGGCCGCGCGGCGCAATTTATCATCTAAAGCAGCTTGAGTGGTGGTCAGAGGTCGTGTATTCGGCATTTCCAAAAACGAGGTGACACCGCCTTTAGCGCAAGCACAGCTAGCCGTAAACAAATCTTCCTTGTGTTCCAAACCCGGTTCGCGGAAGTGTACCTGGGGGTCAATTACTCCCGGTAACAAAGTTAAACCGCTCGCGTCTATTTCTCGATCGCCCGATGCGACAATTTCAGCAGCAACTCCGACTATTTTGCCATCGCAGATTTGCACGTCCCCTAGCAAAAACTCACCATTCGGCAAAAGAATACGAGCGTGGCGGATCAATAAACTTGATGTGGGAGCCATAAGATACAATTAATTGAGTAAACAGCTTGCTAGCTAGGAAACATTTTATACTTAAAATAGTTGACTGAATACTAAGAAATATAAATTTCCTTAAAAATTATTAGTTGTTTAGTAGGGAGTTGAGTTCTTTGATTCTAATTGTTGATATTAGTAAATTTATACTGTAAAATTATTGAATAATCCCTGTCTATTGACGGACAGGGAGTGTCAAAATTGGTATCCAGTTCAGTCACTACAATACTCTATGACTCGTTTAGACAAGTCAGGCGACGAAAAACCACCCCAGGACACCGAAAACCCTTGGATAGAAGGAATTAAGACCATCGGTTTAGCAGCAGTCTTAGCCTTTGGCATCCGCACTCTGGTTGCCGAAGCTCGTTACATTCCAACAGGTTCGATGCTCCCCACTTTGCAAATTAACGATCGCTTAATTATCGATAAGGTGAGCTATCGATTTCAAGATCCTCACCGAGGAGATATTATCGTATTTACACCTCCAGACTCGGCCAGCTTGTGTACGGGACAGCCACCGCCGATCAAAGATGCCTATATCAAGCGAGTAATTGGACTTCCCGGAGACAGCGTGGAAGTCAGAGAGGGAAAAGTTTATATCAACAAGCAGCCCCTACAGGAAAAATATATTGAAGAAATTCCCCATTATCCCTATGGGCCAGCAGTAGTACCTCAAAACTCTTACTTGGTGCTGGGGGACAACCGCAACCAAAGCTGCGACAGTCACTATTGGGGCTATGTACCCAAGCCCAATATTATTGGTAGGGCAATTGTGCGTTTTTGGCCTCTCAATCGTACAGGTTCCATCGACTCTTCGCCCCTTTATCCCCCTACAAATTAGCTACCATTCAAATTCTCGGCGGTTGGAAACCGCGTCTATACAAACGATGTCCGCCTCCGCGGACTAAGAAATATGGAATTTCAGAGCACTGTGCGATCGATTCTTCAACCCGCGAAGGCGGGTTTCATATCAAATCCGGTAACATCGGAATTATTCATCTCTCTTATCTCCCTCTGTGTTCTCTGCGTTCTCTGTGGTTAAATCATTCCGATGCAGCCGGAAACGATATCATTTGTGTAGACGCGGTTTCAACCGCCGGGGTTTGTGGGTTGATGGGTGATATCATTCCAGCAGATTTAGCATGACGTTTCTCGATCGAGAACTTTCACAACTTTATTATAAATTTCCTGTGCCTCTTGGGAAGAATTGCCAATACTTGTCAATCCCAATTTACCAAATTCCGACAAACAACCCATTAAATGAAACACCGTACCAGTTTCAGTACCGCTGTCAAAATGTAGTTGATTATCCGCAATAATATCCATCAAATCATTCGGCAACAATCCCCGATAGCGCTCTTTTTTTAAATTATCAGAAGCCACATAATATTTCGGACGGCCCTGCTGACTGTAAAATGCACCCGTAGCACCCTCATAACGACCATTTGTTAACAGCTTCAGCGCCATAAAAGGATGAGTTGTGCCACCTTTTCGTAAGTTAATTTCAATTGCTTGAATATCCCATAGACCGTCATCTTGCCGCACAGCCACATAATCTATGCCAAATTGCTCTAAAGCACCTTTTTCTGCCAAGTTACGCCCGATTTTTCTGCCGAATTCTTGCAACGCTATGCGATAGGATTCGTCCGCCGGAAATCGGCAACCCAAGAAAATTTGACCGTCTGGACCTCCTAAAATTTGGTCATGGGTTGAAAGAATTTCTACTTCGCCACTGGGTACAATTCTACCTTGAACGCTTGGCGATCGCTTTTCTTTTCCTTCGATAAATGCTTCGGCAATCGCCCCTAGTTCGGGGATGCGACTGCTGAAATTTTCCCAATTTTCTCCCGCTGCTTGAAAGCGCAAATTAGGGAAACAATCCTGGATTACTTTTGCTTTTTCCGCAAGTGCTGTAGGGGCGATGGACTTCAGTTCTAAAATCGCATTTCCCTCCCCAGAAAAGCCCTCATTTAGCTTAATTACGATTCTCTGTAAATGGGGCTGGCGTTCCCACAGTTGAGCTGCTGCTGCTGCTAAATCTGCCACATTCCAAACTAGCTCGGAACCGTCAGGATAAGGTACACCAGCTTCTTGAAAAATTTGTCGGCTACCACTTTTTGTTCCCCAGTAGAGCAAATCTGGATCGCTTGCCCACAAAGGAATTCCCAACTTTACAGATAACTCCCGCTCTAAGGGGGTGGAGTTGTAACAAACCATATAAGATTGTCTCGGCCGCACTGAAGAGCGAATCCGTTCCATCAACCGGGGTCGCTCTAAAATTTTCTGGGTGAGGGATTTGGCAGAAGCATCGTAAGTCGAAAATAGCAAAAGTCGATCGCGCGCGTGTGAAAAAGGAATTCCGGGGAGTAATTGCAAGTAATAATCAACGATCATTGGATGCAGCGGCTCGGAAGTAATATAAATCAGGCGCGTGCGGGGATTTCGCAGACGAATTAACGAAAATAAATGGCGTTCCTCGTAGTGATAAGCACCGGGAACTTTCTGCATTTCTTGCTGATCTAAACTGATAGAAGGAATGACGATGATGTCACAATCTCCGCCGTCGAATTCTTCGATTTTCTGCCAACTCTCCCGCAATTCTTGCTGAAGATTACGAAAGGGTTGGCCATATTCTGACGCAACATCTTTTAAGTCTTGCATAGGTTTAATTCCGCTAATCTGTATAACTATTTATGTCTATTGATACTGTAGAAATCTTAGGCGGAGCGTCGCACTCGAAAAAGTCTAGCGTTCGCTAATACAGGCTCTAACCGCAGTTGATTTCGTTTAAATGCCGATCGCAATTTTTCCGAAGGCCGAAACACCAGGGGAGCCGAATATTTGTTCAGCATCTCCAGGTCTGGTGACTGACTCATTAACATCAGCCGCACGTCTTTGTCAAGCGAATAGCTCAGAGAAAGCAAATCGCCCATATTCGTAAAATCGTTGCCGCGATCGCTAATTACAATTGTATCTTTGATTGACCGATTCGCGATCGCCTCTTGATTAATCTTCTGGGCGACTTCAGCATTAAAATAGCTCACGTCTTTGCTCCACCAAGTATCAGCAAAAGCGCTAACAACGCAAGATACTATACTAGCTGTAAATACCCCAGCCAAAATGAATTCCCAGAACCGCTGCCGATTTTTGACACTATTTGCGAGGAAATAAGCCACCACTAGCTGCACTCCCGGAAAGCAGGAAATCAGATAACGACTCACAGCAGAGCGTTTACCGCCGATGATTAGATCCGGCAATGCTAGCATCAAAAAAGGCACAAAAATTGATAGTAAAATAAATAACCTATGGCTACTGGTAGTGCGGTGAAATATTTGGTAAATACCTGCTACAATTATAATCAAAAATGGCAATCGAGCCAGAAAAGTCCAAATACTATAAAAACCGAAATCTAAATCAAAAAAGAGTGCCGTAAAACTCAAAATCCACAATTTGACCAAATAAAGCAATCCGGGAGCAACTCGCGTCCAATCTGTAGTATCTGAAGCTCTTTGCAGATTAGTCCCTAGGACGTAAATCCAAGGAGCATAAATAATCAAACCACCTATTACTGACAAGAAAAAATGCGAATTAATTACATGGCCGCGCCATTTAGTTTTGGCAAAAAACAGGCAGTAACACAGGATAAATATGCCCTGTGCAATTAGTGTTAAGATAAAAAAAGGATGGGTGTATAAACCAAGAGCGATCGACAATCCATATAACACCCAATTTTTCCAACGCTGCAACCGCAGGGCTCTCAGCAGCAGCAAACTACTGCCAATAACTGTTACTGTCAGTAAACTATACTGCCTTGCGGTCTGAGCAAATAAGATATCAAAGGGAGATAAGGCTAACAGTGCTGTCGCTAATAACGACGTTAAACGTGAGGCAAAAAGTTCTTGAGCTAAAGCGTACATTAAAGGCAGGGACAGCAAACTTAATAGTGCTGGTAAAGTACGGGATGCTGTCAGAGAACTGCCAAATTCCTGCATCCAAAGGCGAGCCATCAGAAAGTATAAAGGCGGATGCTGTGGGTCTTCTAGTGCTAAAGAATTGATTGTGTCTGCTGCTGTACTTCCTGGTTTAATGCGCTGATATTTTTGTAATTCCGGCGCGGGAACAATCCGGTTTTGGAATAGTTCGTCGTCGATTTCTTGTCTGGTGAAACCAGCAGCCCGCAGCGAGGTGTAGGCTTCGTCGTGCCAGTAAAGTTTGCGATCGAGCTCAAAGCCTCGAAATCCGATGCCTAGTAAAATAGCGATCGCCAATAAGCCCAGCAGCCACCGGGAATTAGTGCGATCGACAGATTTGTCTTGACGTATTGTAGATTCCATGCTTGCCTTAATTGTTGCGATTACTCGGTATCAGGCAGAGCCTGGGAACCAGTTAAACCAGTTAAAATTACTCGTTACCAGGCTCTGCCTGGTAACGCAGATCTAGAGGCTCTGCCTCCAATTTTAATGCAAGCCGTTCGAGGCAGAGCCTCTGGACATGGTTTCCCAGGCAGAGCCTGGGAACCAGTAGAAAATCCAAAATCCAAAATCCAAAATCTAAAATCAGATGAGCCAGCAGACTGAGCTTCAGCAAAATCAAGAATCGTGAATCAAATCTTCCCAGAACCTCCCCACCCCCAAAATAACTGCTAACATACGTGTTGTACAGTTAATCAACAAGCTCCGCAAGGGCCCTACCTGTGTACCGCAAATGGCAAAAAAAGATACGTCTACAAAAATTACTGAAAGCCCCGAAAAGCAAAAAGCCCTGACTGCGGTACTTTCCCAGATCGAGCGTAGCTTTGGCAAAGGGGCGATCGTCCGATTGGGAGACGCCACTCGCATGAGGGTAGAAACCATTCCCAGCGGAGCCCTGACACTTGACATCGCCTTGGGTGGCGGTTTGCCAAAAGGCCGAGTCATTGAAATCTATGGCCCAGAAAGTTCCGGTAAAACCACTCTAGCGCTACACGCGATCGCCGAAGTCCAAAAATCCGGGGGTATCGCCGCCTTCGTCGATGCCGAACACGCCCTAGATCCCACCTACGCCTCAGCCTTGGGTGTCGATATTGAAAATCTCCTAGTTTCCCAACCCGATACCGGAGAGATGGGGCTAGAAATTGTCGATCAACTCGTCCGTTCCGTCGCCGTCGATATCGTAGTTATTGACTCCGTAGCAGCCCTAGTCCCCCGCGCCGAAATTGAAGGCGACATGGGCGACTCCCACATGGGTTTGCAAGCCCGGTTGATGAGCCAAGCTTTGCGAAAAATCACCGGCAACATCGGCAAATCCGGCTGTACCGTCATTTTTCTCAACCAATTGCGCCAAAAAATCGGCGTAACTTACGGCAATCCCGAAACTACAACAGGGGGTAACGCTCTCAAATTCTACGCCAGCGTGCGACTCGATATTCGGCGGATTCAAACCTTGAAAAAAGGCACAGAAGAGTACGGGAACCGCACCAAAGTTAAAGTTGCTAAAAATAAAGTTGCTCCACCCTTCCGCATTGCCGAATTTGACATTGTATTTGGCAAAGGCATTTCTACTTTAGGCTGTTTGACAGACTTGGCCGACGAAATGGGAGTAATTACGAAAAAAGGTTCTTGGTATAGCTACAACGGCGATAACATTGCTCAAGGACGAGACAAAGTAATCCAACACATGGAGAAAAATATCGATTTCAAAAATGAAATTGAGAAATTAGTCAGAGAAAAACTTGCTACTGGTGCTGTGGTTTCTGCTAATTCTGTCGCTCCTGTGGACGATGAGGATCTAGAAGATTTAGAAGATATGGAAGATGTCGAAGATTTGGAAGAAATCTAAATCTTTGAGTCAGTAAATATTCTGCTGTTAGAGCCCCGACTTCTTTAAGAAGTCGGGGCTCTGGTTTTGAGACAGGAGACGGCAATGCCCAAAGCGTGTCAACTTAAGCCTGAAAGCCTTGAAAAATCTCGTTTATATCCTAGTCCAGATCCCCCTAAATCCCCACCCCCCCCTAGGGCGTGTTTTCAAACTACTGCTTAAGATTTAGATCCCCCTAAATCCCCCTTAAAAAGGGGGACTTAAAGACTCTTTCCCCCCCCTTTTTAAGGGGGGCTGGGGGGGATCTTTGGGTTTGAAAACACGCCCTAGCCCCCCCACCCCCCCCTGCCCCCCCCAAGGGGGGATGGGGGAAGGGGGACTTTGAGAAGACTCCTGTCCCCCCCCTTCGATCGGGGGGCTAGGGCAGGGCTGTTTCATTCTCAGACAAATCATCATTTTGTAGGGGTAGTGCCCCCGTGCCTACCCCTCCACCAACCATCGAATTGGCGTTTCAGGCATCGGGGCAACCACAGGGGGTTTGCCCCTACAAAGAATGAAACAGCCCTGGGGAGTGTCAAATCCCTTACAGAAACAGAATCCATAGTTAACAGTTAACAGTTAACAGTTAACAGTTAACAGTCAACAATTATTCCGGTGCAACCGGAATTGATATTACTATCTGAGAAAACTCAGTAATTCTCGATTCACAGTTTGTGGCACTTCTTGCTGAATCCAGTGGCCACAATTCGGGACTAATTTTAGCTTAAATGGAGCAGTAATTAATCTATCTAAACCTTCCACAAGTTTCTGGCTCAAAAACGCATCCTCTTCTCCCCAAAGCACCAAAGTAGGAACATTCACAGTTTCCCATTTCTGCCCTAAATTCCAAAGCCGTTGCGGGTGAAATATTTGTCGGTAATAATTCACCGCAGCCCCCAATACTCCCGGCTTTTCCAAAGCTGTCTGATAAATCTTAGTTTCTTCAGCGCTAAAAGAGCCTTTACGAATAGCTTGTCCTTGAAACACATTTTGCACAAAATCTTTCAAGTTTTGCTGAATCAACCATTCGGGAATACCAGGAACCTGAAAAGCAAAAACATACCAACTGCGACGGAGTTGATCTAAGTTACTCGCCATTTCTTGCACGAAGCGTTGCGGGTGAGGAGCGTTTAAAATTGCCAAACGGTTGAGCTTTTCGGGGAATTTTTGAGCTAAATGCCACGCGATAACCCCTCCCCAATCATGACCGACAATGTGAGCTTTTGTATAGCCGAGGCGATCGATCAAACCACGAATATCTGCACTCAGCGTATCCAAATCATAGCCACTTGCGGGCTTGTCCGAATCGTTGTAGCCGCGCAAATCCGGGACTACAACCTTGAAATGACGTGCCAAGGCAGGAATTTGGTGACGCCAAGAATACCAAAACTCTGGAAACCCGTGTAAGAGCAAAACAAGTTCGCCTTCACCTTGGGAAACGCAGTGCAAGCGGATTTTGTTGGTTTCGACAAAGATATGCTGTTGTTCGGAATCTAAAAATTTCATATTGTGGAAGTTATACTTACCTTTTGGTTATACAAGCACCCCAAACGGGCTGCCTACTCCAGCAACCTACTGGTTTTAATTTTTCTTCTTTCATTGTAGCCGATCGCACTTAATATGTAAAAATTTCCTGCTATAATTGATTTTTTTAACAGCGGCTGAGGCGATTTAATAACAGCACAATTTCGTCGATCGCCGATCGCACTTGGGCAGCAGACTGATCCGATTGATTCACCATAATGCTAAACACCAACGGCTCGTAATTCGGAACTTCCACATATCCCGACAGCGCTGCAACCCCGCTCAAAGTTCCAGTTTTTGCTTGCAAAATGACTCGATTTGGTGTATTGAAACGATTTTTTAAAGTTCCGCTCTCCCCAGCCACAGGTAAAGACGCGCGGTAAACAGAGCCCGAAGGTGAATTAGCCATTAATCTCAAAGTTTGCACCAAGGCTTCTGGACTAATTAAATTGTGGCGAGACAATCCAGAACCATCAACTAATACATAGCTCTGGGGATTTACCCCTAATTGAGTTAAAGTTGTTTTTAACTCTTTCAAACCAACTTCCATTGTATCCTCTTGGGACCCAGGCATCTTACCTGTAACTTTCCCCAACAATCTCAATAAAACCTCTGCATAAACATTGTTACTTTCCCGATTAGTTTCTTTCACCAATTCTGCCATTGGTGGCGATTCAATAGTTGCTAACTTTTGATTTAAATTGCGAGAATTAGATGCCACTAAAGCCTGTTTAACCGCAATTCCTTCCGCCTCCACAGCTTGCTGAAACTGTTGCAAAAAATGATGAGCAGGATTCACAACTGCCACGTAAGCTGACTCAGACTCTGCACCAACTCTCAACTGTCCGCGAACTTGCACCATAGGTTGCCGGAAATCTCTGCCAACCTCAATAAATTCTGATTCATTTTGTCCGACTGTCACAGACTTATTCTCAATTTGCCACTGATTTGTCAGCTTTGGTTGGGCAAAAGTAACTTTCAGTGGTTGCCCGATCGCCAGGGGTGATAAAATTAGCTCGATCGCATTTTGATTGAACATTAAACTATTAATCGGTGCTCCGTAGCCAGCTTGGGCATCTTCCCATTCCCAATTCGGATGGACTGCATTACCTTGAAAATAGCTGTCATCGCCAATCAATGCGTTAACTTGACTAATTCCCCGTCGCTTCAACTGCTGAGCCAAATCTTGCAACTGAGCCTCAGCAATACTCGGATCGCCCCTACCTGTAATATATAAATTACCATTTTCGCCACTATAAACCGAGGTCTCGATCCGAAAATTAGCACCCAGTTTTTGTAAAGCAGCGGCGGTGGTTAATAGCTTGACATTTGATGCTGGAATAAAGTATTTTTGAGCATCACGACTGTAGAGAGTCGTAGTAGAAGATAGGGGTTGAATCAAAATGCCCCAGCGCGATCGACTAAATTCAGCACGATTGGCGATCGCATCTATTTTTGCACCTAAATCTACCGCACAAATATTCCCAGAAACTGCTGGAATTTGCGCCACAACCGCCGATGAAGTAGCCAGCAGCGTTAATAAACCAATCACAATTCCTGGGATGCTCATGAATAATAAAGATGAATTCTCGGATTGAAAAGCGCTTTGACAGGTTTTCCCTCCTGGAGGTGCTCTTCCACAATCCGGGGCACATCGCTGACTTTAACTCGAAAATACCAAATTTCGTCTGGCGTTACTCGCACCGTCGGGCCAGTGTTACACTGTCCCTGACAACCGCTAGCCTCCACCTTAACTCCTGAAACCGGGTGGGCTTCAAAAGCAGCTAGCACGGAGGCTGAACCATTTCTCAGACAAGATTGATGCTGACAAACTAATACACAGCGCTCTTCGGGTGGGGATTCTGGTTTTTTAGCGTCGGATTCTGGCATTGATCGGAAGCGGTTTTTAATATATCTTAACAATTTTGAAAGCGATCGACCAATTTTAGATTTTAGATTGAAGATTAGCTATATGATCGATCGAGAGAAACAATTAAACGAAAGGTCTATCATGCCCAAAACAGTAGCCGATTTAATGACTCGCGAACCCCTGACAGCGCGAGTAGAAATGTCCGTGAAGGAAGCGATTAAGATTTTAGCCGATCGCCGAATTAGCGGCCTTCCTGTTGTAGATCACAATGATTTGTTGATCGGTGTCATCTCCGAAAGTGATTTGATGTGGCAAGAAACAGGCGCGACTCCTCCCACTTACATCATGGTACTCGACAGCGTGATTTACCTAGAAAATCCATCTCGTTACGAACAAGAACTTCATAAGGCTTTGGGACAAACCGTCGGAGAAGTGATGAGCCGAGATCCAGTTAGTATCACACCGGAAAAATCCATTCAAGAAGCTGCAAAACTTCTGCATGAGCGTCATATTCACCGATTGCCCGTGCTTGATACTGCTGGCAAAGTAATTGGTATTCTCACTAGGGGAGATATTGTCCGAGCAATGGTAGCTGAACTTTAATTGGCTCCTATATTGATAGGCATTGACCAAAAAAATATTTTATCAAATCTTTAGTTTGTGATTTTGTGTCAATTCCCAATTCCCAATTCCCAATTCCCAATTCCCAATTCCCAATTCCCAATTCCCAATTACCAATTACCAATTACCAAATTTAAAAACCCATGAGCCTTAACCCTGAGTCTGTCGAACAATTGCTGAATTCCGAGGATTTTGGCGATCGCCTGCGAGGTGTCAATCAACTGCGTCAACTAGAACCAGCCATCGCCTATAAACTGATTCAAACTGCGATCGGCGACAAAAACGTCCGCGTTCGTTACGCAGCCGTCAGCCAAATGTCAACCCTCGGTACAGAGAATCTCTCCAACGCCTTAGAGGTACTGCTTCACAGCTTGAACAACGACCCCGAACCCGACGTCCAAGCAGCAGCAGCCGATGCTTTGGGTGCTTTGAAATTAACCGATGCTCTAGCAGATTTACAGCAAGTTTACGACAAGACATCCGAGTGGCTAGTTCAACTCAGCATCGTCGCAGCCTTGGGAGAAATGGGAGATCCCAAAGCATTTCCCATGTTAGAAAATGCCTTAGCTTCCGACAATGAATTGATCCAAACCATTGCGATCAGTGCATTAGGAGAATTGAGAGATCCGCGAGCCATTCCCCTACTCCTCCCCTACGCTACCAACGCAGATTGGCAAATCCGTTACCGAGTCGCCCAAGCTCTCCGACGGTTAGGCGGTGCAGAAGCAGAAGCAGCTCTAGAAATTCTCACCAAAGATGAAGTTGAGCAAGTTGCATTGGAAGCAAAAGGAGCATAGGGCCTAGGGTCTAGGGCATTGTAAGTCGAAAATTTGTATTTCAAGTTTTTTTTTGCTTCTGGCTTCTTGCATTTTTAAGAACAGGCTTTTGGGCCTGTTCCACCACAAAATTAGGTCATATTAAGTAAATATACTGAATTTAAATACCAAAATTATTAAGCTTTTATATTGAATCTTCTCCAACCATTATCCTATTTATACATCGACTCAGTAGATTAACTTAGATGAATTGAAGATCGGGAATTAGATGCTTAAATCTCTCAAATTCCCGGTTGATTAACATCAAAATTTTTAGGCAAAATATACGGAAAGCAAGTACAGCATTTGTAGATATGAGATAAGCCAATCTCAATTTTTATAACTCACCATGTTTGAACAAATCAATAATTCCGCCACTCAACCTTTAGACATCTTAAACGAAGGGGGTTTGGCCCCTGAACGTTTTGCAAGTGCAACCAATCAATCTTTTGTTGATAAAGTTCTAGAACTTACCAACATAGAACGCACTAAATTTGGTTTGTCACCTCTGACTTTCAATGCTCAGTTGCTGAATGCGGCGGCAAATCACACCCAAAATATGGCCCTGCAAGACTTCTTTTCTCATACCGGAAAAGATGGTTCTTCGATCGGCAGTCGGATTACTGCAACGGGCTATAAATTCTCAGCGGCGGCGGAAAACATTGCTGCGGGTTCTTCTACACCGGAACAAGTTGTAACTTCCTGGATGAACAGTGCTGGCCACCGTGCTAATATTCTCGATCCTAAGCTCAAAGAAATTGGCATTGGTTACTATTTTTTAGCCAATGATACTGGTACTGAAAATTGGAATCACTATTGGACGCAAGTGTTTGCTACTTCTCTTGACGGCACCACTACACCCATATCTACTCCCACTCCCACTCCTACTCCTACTCCCACTCCTACTCCTACTCCTCTTCCCACTCCCACTCCCACTCCTACCCCAAATCTATCTGCATCTATCACCACACCGATCGCCAATGCTACAGGCGATGGCAGCCCGACGACAGCCCCCAAAAATACAGTCAGCGGTGGCAATTATTTCTTATCTGACAGTGGGGATGCTCAGTTGCCGACAAGTCCTGGGGGATTGCCAATTTTTGCCCTTTCTGGGAAAGACAATCTCACCGGAGGAGAAGGTGCAGATACTATTAATGGAATGCAAGGTGCGGATACTATTAATGGTGGTGGGGGTAATGACAGTTTATCCGGTGGCAAAGAATCAGATTTAATTGATGGGGGTGTTGGTAATGATTTTATCAGCGGTAACAATGATAACGATCGCCTGATTGGAGGAGACGGTAACGACACTCTCCGTGGTGGCAAAGAAGATGATATCTTGATTGGCGGTAATGGCGATGATTTGTTAGGGGGCGATCGGGGTCAAGATATCCTGACTGGCGGTACTGGCAATGATACCTTTATTCTAGCCGGTGGTTTGTCTGCGGTCACGACCTTAGCAAATGCAGATGTAATCGTCGATTTTGTGGCTGGGGATAAAATTGGTTTGACTGACGGTATTGTGTTTACCAACTTGACTTTTGAAGCTGTGAGTTTGCAGTTGGATGGAAGTCCAAGCATTGCTTCTACGGCGATTAAATCTGGTAGCAATTATTTGGGAATTGTCCAGGGTGTAAGTCAAAGTCAGCTTACATCGAGTGTTTTTATTAATGGATAATAGAGCATATCCCTGGTTTATGAAATGCTGTAGGGACACTCAAGCGTGTTCATTGATGTCAACTTAAGGTCAAACCCGCAGTCCGGCAGGGGTTGAAACCCCTGCCTCAAAGCTCAAGTCCTCTCAAGAGGACTCATGAGTTCTTCAGTCCTCTTTAGAGGACTTGTGCTATTAGACAGGGAATTCATTCCCTGGCGGACTATGGGAACCGTGGCAGACTTGGCGGGCTGACAGCTTAAAGTTGACACCTATGACACGGCCATGCCCAAGGAGTGTCAACAATCAGGTAAAACCGATAGTCCGACAGAAGTCTCAACCCCTGTCTAATAGCTAAAGTCCTCTAAAAGAGGACTAATGAGTTGAACATTCTTCTCTTCAGTCAAGAGAGAGAGGACTTTAGCTTTGAGACAGGGGTTGAGACTTCTGGCGCCAGGGCGGGCCCACAGACGGACTTGGCGGGCTTTCAGGCTTAAGTTGACACTCCTTGGGCTCTTGGAGTGTCCCTACGACGGGGATTGATCCGATTATTTAGATAGGTTGAGTGGTTTTATGCTTACGCACAGCGCGATCGCCCTTTTTGACTATGACATCGCCGAGCAACTCTACTCCGGCTCCCGCACCCTAGTGTACCGGGCTGTGCGAAAAGCAGACCAACAACCCGTTGTCATCAAACTGCTGAGTAATGAGCATCCGAGTTTCAGCGAACTGGTGGGGTTTCGCAATCAGTACACGATCGCCAAAAACCTCAACTGCCCCGGCATCATTCAATCTTACGGTCTCGAACCCTACCGTAACGGCTACGCTATTGTCATGGAAGACTTTGGTGGCATTTCGCTGGGCCAGTTCGCGCTGGGCAAACCCCTGTGCCTCGATGTATTCTACCCGATCGCCCTGCAAATCGCCGACATCCTGCACCACCTCTACCGCAACCGCATCATCCACAAAGACATCAAACTTGCCAACATCCTGATTAACCCAGACACCCAGCAAGTCAAGCTGATAGACTTCTCCATTGCCTCACTGCTGCCGCGCGAAACCCCAGAAATTCAAAATCCGAACATTCTCGAAGGTACTCTCGCTTACCTCTCCCCCGAACAGACTGGGCGGATGAACCGAGGCATCGACTACCGCAGCGATTTCTACTCCCTCGGTGTCAGCTTCTACCAACTGCTGACAGGGAAACTGCCGTTTCAGTCCCGCGATCCGATGGAATTGGTGCATTGTCACCTGGCAAAACAACCGCCATCCATCCACAGCCTCAATCCTGCGATTCCACCGATGCTGTCTGAAATCGTCGCCAAGTTGATGGCAAAAAATGCTGAAAACCGCTATCAGAGCGCATTAGGACTCAAGCACGACCTGGAACTGTGTCTGATCGATGATCAAGAGAAGGGAAATCATGTCCGGTTTACGCTAGGAGAGCGCGACATCTGCGATCGCTTTTTGATTCCCGAACGTCTCTACGGCAGAGAAGCCGCAGTAATCGAGCTCCTGAGTGCCTTTAACCGTGTCAGTGAGGGCAAAACAGAACTGCTGCTGGTAGCGGGCTTTTCTGGTATCGGCAAGACAGCAGTTGTGAATGAAGTACATAAGCCGATCGTCCGTCAAAGAGGCTACTTTATTAAAGGCAAATTCGATCAATTTAATCGCAATGTTCCCTTGTCAGCATTTGTGCAAGCCGGGGGGGATTTGATGGGGCAATTACTCTCGGAATCTGATACAGAACTGGCGCAATGGCAAGCTCAAATTTCATCTGCTGTGGGCGACAATGGACAAGTTTTAATTGAGGTAATTCCCGAACTAGAGCAGGTGATTGGTCAACAACCGACTGTACCAGAATTATCGGGGAGTGCGGCACAGAATCGGTTTAATTTATTGTTTCAAAAATTCATTGAAGTATTTACCACAAAAAAGCATCCCTTGGTAATGTTTTTGGATGATTTGCAATGGGCTGATTCAGCTTCTTTAGAGTTGATCAAAATATTGATGAATGGTAATAGCTATTTGCTGATGCTTGGTGCTTATCGAGATAACGAAGTGTCGTCTGCTCACCCATTTATTTTGACAGTAGCAGAACTCAGAAAAAACAAAGCAATCGTAAATACAATTACCCTTGCACCATTAGCCTTTACTGATACAAATCATCTGGTGGCAGATACATTGAATTGTTCACCAGAATTGGCGCAACCTTTGACAGAGTTAATCGATCGCAAAACCCACGGCAATCCCTTTTTTACCACCCAGTTTCTCAAAGCATTGTATGAAGAGAAATATATTACCTTTAATGGCGATCATCGCTATTGGGAATGCGATATTGCTCAAGTGAATGCGCTGGCGATCACTGATGATGTTGTTGAGTTTATGGCATTGCAATTGCAGAAGTTGCCGATCGCAACTCAGGACGTACTAAAACTAGCAGCTTGTATTGGCAATCAGTTTGATTTGACAACCTTGGCGATCGTTTTAGAACAATCACCCACTGACGCAGCCACAGCATTGTGGAAAGCCTTGCAAGAAGGCTTGATTTTGCCCGCGAGTCAGGTGTACAAGTTCTTTCAGGGTACAGAAAAATCGACTATTGAGAATCCTGTTAATCCAAAATATCGATTTTTGCACGATCGCATCCAACAAGCAGCCTATTCATTAATTCCAGACGACCAAAAACAAGCAACACATCTCAAAATTGGGCGGCTATTACGAGATTCCTCTACCAGTGACAGAGAAGAACGGTTATTTGAAATTGTCAATCATTTGAATGTTGGTATTGCTCTGATTGCATCACTTCAAGAGCGGGAAAATTTGGCAGAATTAAATCTCACTGCTGGAAAAAAAGCTAAAACTGCTACAGCCTATGCAGGGGCAAGCGAATATCTCGGAATGGGAATTAAGCTTTTACCAGCAGATGCTTGGGAAAGCCATTATCCCCTGACGCTAGCACTCCATGAAGACATTGCCGAGGCGAGCTATCTCAACACCGATTTTGAGCAGATGGAACAGTGGGCGAGTGTAGTGCTGCAACAGACAAAAACGTTGCTAGATAACATCAAGGTTCAGCAAACTCGGATTTTAGGAATCCAAGCCCAAGGGCAATCTCTGGAAGCAATTCAGATTGGATTGCAGGTGTTACACTCCCTGGGGATTGAATTTCCAGAACAACCCACCCAAGAAGATATTAGGCAGGCTTTTGGAATAACGCGATCGCTGTGGGCAGATAAACCCTTTAGTAGTTTGCTAGACTTACGCACCATGACAGATCCCCAGCTTTTGGCGGCGATGGAAATCCTGACAGCTTTGGTGCCTCCTGCCTTGCAATCAGCTCCTAACTTAATGCCATTGCTGATGTTCAAGCGAGTTGAATTGTCCATCCAATCGGGCAATTGTCCCATCTCTGTATTTGCTTACGGTGAATATGGCTTAATCCTGTGTGGCATCATGGGCGATATCGAAAATGGTTACAAGTTTGGAGAATTGGCATTAAACCTTCGAGAAAATCTCCATCTAGCCTCATTAAAATGCCGCAACTGGCACGTAGTTCACACCTTCGTTAAACATTGGAAAATCCCCCTCTCGGAAGTGCTACCGGGACTACAAGAGGCATACCGCAGCGGACTAGAAACTGGAGATATTGAGACGGCTTGCTACGCTGCTATGGCTTCCTGTTATTACGCTTACCATGCGGGGCAGGAATTAGGAGAACTTACCCGAACAATGCAAGCTTATCGTCAAATTATTCAGCAATACAAACAAGCAAGTGCCCTAGATTTTCAAGAAATTTATCAACAAACTACCCTGAATTTATTAGGACAGGCTGAGGTTCCTTATCTCCTCACTGGAGAAATTTTTAACCAGAAACAATCTCTGCCTCAACTACAAGCAAACAATCAACGCCTTGCGTTGTTCATGTGGTATATAAACCAAACTATTCTCTATTATCTCTTTGGACAAGATCGGGAAGCGGCTCAAACCTCTGTTCAAACTGCACAATACCTAGATGGTGGTGTAGGGCTGTTTATGATTCCCCTCTACTCCTTTTATGATGCACTGATTCAATTAACTCAGTATGCAGCAGCATCTTCAGAAGAACGTCAGGCAATCCTGCTCCAAGTTCAACAGCATCAGGAAAAATTGCAGCATTGGGCAGCTTTGGCTCCGAGCAATCATCAACATCGTTGGGAACTGATAGCCGCTGAGCAATATCGGGTACTGGGAGACAAAACCGATGCCATTGAACACTACGATCGCGCCATTACCAGCGCCAAAGCTAACCAATTCATTCAAGATGAAGCCCTTGCTAATGAACTAGCTGCCAAGTTCTATCTCAATTGGGGTAAAGAAAAAGTTGCCGCTGGCTATATGCAAGAGGCTTATTATTGCTATACGAAATGGGGGGCAAAAGCTAAAGTTGTCAATTTAGAAACCCTTTATCCCCAACTGCTCCAGCCGATATTACAACAACCCAAATCTAATTTTAATGCCTTAGAAACCCTCACAAGTTTTACGAACTCAACCACTAAAATTTCTAGCACCAGCATTTTTGATTCATTAGATTTTGCCTCCGTAATCCAAGTCGCCCAATCTCTCTCCAGTGCGATCGAACTAGATGAACTGCTCCAGCAACTAACCCAAATTATTCTCCAAAGCTCTGGAGGAAATAAGTGTATATTGGTTCTGCCCCAAAATGAAACTTGGCAGGTGAGGGCTATTTCTACCCTCGAAACCACAGAACTTTGTTCAATACCCTTAGACGATAATCCTGATGTGCCAATCAAATTAATTCAGTATGTGAAACGCACTCAATCTGTGGTGGTCATCGACAACTTACAAACAGATTTACCCGTTATTGATGATTATCTGATTCAACGTAATCCTAAGAGTGTGCTGTGTTTGCCAATTCTCAATCAAGGACATTTGGCGGGCATTCTTTACCTAAGAAATGAAATGACTGCGGGGGTATTTACGAGCGATCGCCTGACAGTAATTAATTTCCTCTGTATCCAAGCTGCTATTTCCTTAGAAAATGCCCAACTTTACCAAAATCTGCAACGCTCAGAAGCCAATGAGCATGAAAAAGCAACAGAATTAGCGCAAATGCTGACAATACTTCAGTTGCGAAACAAAAAATTGGCTTTTCGGGCAGATGTGGATGCCGGATTAACAACTCATGAAAATCTCTCTGATATGCTGCAATCCACTACAGAAGCAATTGTGCAACATCTAGATGCTGCCTTTTCCCGCATCTGGACTTTGAATTCTGCTGAAAATGTTTTAGAACTCCAAGCTAGTGCTGGACAATACATTCATTTAGATGGTCCCCATGCTCGTGTTCCCGTGGGAAAATTTAAGATCGGGCTGATTGCTGAAGAATGTTGCCCCCATTTAACTAATGATGTATTAAATGATCCACGAGTTGGCGATAAAGAATGGGCAAAACGGGAAGGGATGATTGCCTTTGCTGGTTATCCGCTGATTGTTGAAAATCAAATTATGGGCGTAATGGCAATGTTTGCGCGTCATACTCTAGATGATGAAATCTTAGAGGTATTAAGTTCAGTTGCTGATGAAATTGCTTCAGCAATTAAACGTAAGTATATCCAAAAAGCCTTGCAAGAGTCAGAGATAGAGCTACGGCAAAAATCACAACAGATTGAACAGGCATTTCAACAACTCCAGCAAACCCAACTACAAATGGTGCAAAGTGAAAAAATGTCTGCCTTGGGTAACTTGGTGGCGGGGGTTGCCCATGAGATTAATAACCCTGTTGGTTTCCTTGGGGGCAATATTAAACCCGCCCTAGATTACATTAATGATTTGTTTGGATTAATCGATTTGGTTCAAAAAAAATACCCACAATTAGACCCAGAAATTCAGGAGGAAATGGAAACCATTGATCTTGAATATATTCGAGAAGATTTTCCTAATTTAATTGCTTCCATGAAGGAAGGAGTAGCTCGAATTCGAGATATCAGTACAAGTTTGCGAACTTTCTCCCGTGCGGATACTGATCGCCCCGTAGCTTGCAATATTCACGATGGGATTAATAGTACAATTATGATCCTCAAACATCGTCTCAAAGCTAATGAGAATCGCCCAGAAATTGAAGTTATTAAAGACTATGGTAATTTAGCCAAAATAGAATGTTATGCCGGACAGTTAAACCAAGTGTTTATGAATATTTTAGGGAATGCGATCGATGCTTTGGATGAATCTAATCATGGACGTAGTTTTGCGGAAATTCAAGCCAAGCCTAACTGTATTACCATTACAACCTCAGTGGAAAATAATAGGGTTAAAATTGCGATCGCAGATAACGGTAAGGGTATGAATGAAGAAGTCAAAGCAAAGGTTTTTGACCATTTATTTACTACGAAAGAAGTCGGAAAAGGTACGGGGTTGGGTTTGGCGATCGCTTATCAGATTGTCACCGAGAAACATGGCGGCACGATTTCAGTTAATTCAGCACCGGGCAAGGGTACCGAATTTGCGATCGCGCTCCCGATATTTATAGAGGACACGGCTTGGCCCATTGGTGTCAACTTAAGGTAAAACCCATAGTCCGGCAAGGGTTGAAACCCCTGCCTCAAAGCGCAAGTCCTCTCAAAGAGGACTCAAGAACTCATCATCATCAGTCCTCTTTGAGAGGACTTTAGCTATTAGACAGGGGTTTCAACCCCTGTCGGACTGTGGAATGAACCTTAATCGGCTACTAATAATTCCGATGCTACCGGATTTGATATGACTAATGACTACTAACAACTGACTAATGACTAATTGACGCTACAGCCGATCGCAAATTCCCTTGAAATTCACCCAAAATGCGATCGCACTCTTCCTTTTCCAAATTAGTCCAGTGCATCATCAAAGCCAACTTCACAGACTTACCACTTTTGTCGAGCAAAAAACTGGCTTCATCCCGCTTCAAATCAGTCAAATCCTGTAGCATCCGCACAGCCCGATCGCGTAACTTCTGATTCGTCACCGCCACATCAACCATGCGATTGCCATAAATCTTACCCAGCTTGACCATTACCCCAGTTGAAATAATATTCAAAGCCATTTTTGTCACCGTACCCGCTTTTAAGCGCGTCGAACCAGCCACGACTTCCGGGCCAACCAACAAGCGAATATTCACATCAGCCTCAAAACTCACTTGTTCGACAGGTACACAGGCGATAAACACAGTCTTTGCACCCCGCTGGCGGGCCGCCTGCAAAGCACCAGCCACAAAGGGCGTTGTCCCCCCAGCAGTAATCCCGATCACGACATCTAGATTGGTAATCTGACGGTGGGCGATCGCCTCAGCCCCATCTTGAGCCCGATCCTCCAAATCCTCGGAACTCCGCACCAGAGCTCCGGCACCCCCAGCAATAATCCCCTGTACCAGCTCTGGTGGCGTGCAGAAGGTGGGCGGACACTCAGCCGCGTCCAGTACCCCCAAACGCCCAGAAGTACCCGCACCGACGTAAAACAGGCGGCCTCCTTGACGCAGACACTCAGCAGCCATGTCAATGGTTTGGGCTAAATGCTCGCGGGCTTGAGCAATCGCCTTTAAGGTTTGAGCGTCTTCCCGGTTGAACAAGTCCACCAATTCGATCGAACTTAGCCGATCTAAATTCTCACTGTTGGCATTCACCTGTTCCGTCAGCAGATGCCCCCGTTCTTCCAAATTCTTCATTTTTTGTCAAGTGTGAATATTACAAAAGTCCTTCGAGTCGGCGGCGAATAGAGTCTAGTTCGCTTTGGGAGACATCAGTATCAGGCTTTGGTTGGGGCTGAGAGCTCCACTCTGTCTGTGCTACATTGTTTTCGGGCGGAATTTCCAGCGCCCCTGCCGGCACCAGTTCCCAGTCATAATCGACACTATCGCAGAACTCCTTAATTTCTTCCTCGTCGATCGCCTCGACAGTAGGTTCGGGAAAATCCTGAGCTTCCAACATCACGCCAAAGCGGATGGCGTCGTCTTCTGACTCAAACATGAGAACCTTATTGCGATCGCCGAGTTGAATGGTATGAATTCCTTCATTCTCCGTGCGGGCATTGAAGAGTAAGACGAACACTCGCATAAGTTTACAAACTTTCCTAACCAGCGTTTTTTTATCTTAGGATCGATCGGTCGATTTTTGATTTTTGATTTTTGACTTACTCCCGCGAGAAAGTGGCACTGTAGAATGTTGAATATGGCCCAGAATGGGGCAGTGCTTTCACCATCCCTGTGGTTGGCGACTTACTTGCTGATGAGATGGATATCTTTTAGGCTGCTGAAAGCCAGCGCTGTATGCGATAGCATTAGCATCGGGGAGTGTCAATTCCTGAATTCTCCGAATCTCTCAGAGACAACTATGACTAACTCTCCCGATGACAAAAATCAACACGCACCCCCTCGCACTGTTCGCTGGTGGCGTCCTCTACTGCTTAGCAGTACGGGATTGGGGATTGTCGCCCTGGTGGGGGCGGCCGCTGCTGCTGCTTGGTGGATTCCCGAAAAGTTAGCTCCTGTGGTGGAAACTGAAGTTACTAAGCTAGTGAAACGCCCGGTGCACATTGGACGTTTGGAGAGATTTTCTCCCACAAGTTTGCGATTTGGTCGATCGAGCCTACCTGCAACTGCTACCGATCCCGATTATGCCTCTACAGAAGCAGTTGAAGTACAATTTTCACTCTGGCAACTGTTGTTGGACCGCACTCTCAAGTTAGATATTACCTTAGTCAACCCCAACGCTTATATCGAACAGGACGAACGAGGAGTTTGGGTTAATATTCCCACTATCGACAAGCCGAAATCTCCCAGTTTATTTAAAACCGAAATTGGTGCAATTAGAGTTGAAAATGTCGGTGCAGTCTTGGCTCCTGCTCCACCAAGGGGATTAAAAAAACCTCTGCCCATTTCTGTAATTCTTAAAACAGGTAGCGCTCAATTTTCGCAGCAAAACCAGCGAGTTATTTATGAATTAAATGGTAATTTTACCAATAGTGACAATTTTATTATTAAGGCTGATTCTTTGTTGACAACAGCTCAGACTAACATACAGATGCAAGGTCAAAAATTGCCTTTGTCTTACCTAGTCCAGTTGCTAAGAATTCCTGATGTGTATTTAGGTAGAGGTCTAGCCAATGGTAATTTAACTGTACAATTACGAGACAACAAAGTATTTGGCATTACCGGAACTTCGGATTTTCAAGGAGTTGATTTAGCCATGAAACCGCTGAGACAGCCCATTTTAAATAGTAGCGGTCAATTGCGGTTTAATGGGACTAATATTATAGTTGATAGTCTGACTGCTAATTACGGTTTGATACCTCTAAAAGTAGCAGGGACAGTGGCAACGGGAGCTAATTTCAATCTGGAGCAATCTAAGTTCGATCTGGTAGCAAATGTGCCACCAGTGACAGCGACAAACATTATCAGTACCCTAGAACAAGAATTAGGCCAAAAAGTAGTATTGCCCTTGGTGGCTGCGGGAGAAGTCAAGCTAGATGCTAAATTGAGTGGGACTGTTTCGCAGCCAGTTATGGTAGGTGCGATCGCATCCACCAAACCAGCTATAGTTGATCGCCTACAATTCAAAAATATTAGCACCAACTTTAAACTAGAACGAGGTAGAACAGCCCCAGCCCCAACTCCCAATTCTCTCTCTTCAGTTCCCCCACTTTCATCCTTAGCTTTGACTTTGAGCGATATTCTGGTGGAGCCTGCTGTTGGTGGTAAGATTGGCGGTAAAGGTCAAATTGATATCGCCTTGGCAAATAACAATTCACCATCGGGTTTGGTGTTTGATTTGCAAGCCGAAAACCTGCCCGCCGACGCGATCGCCCAAATTTACAGTCTCCCAATTCCTGCTACAGTTAAACTTGGGAGCGTCTCAGCTAAAAGTCAAATTTTTGGCCCTTTAAACAACATTCAAGCTAGGGTACAATGGCAAGCACCCCAGGGCAACTTTCCGGCTAGTGGCGAAGTTCGCGCCGGCGGAAATGCGGTGGATTTGCCAAATACTGTTATAAAAATTGGCGAGGCTACTGTGAATGTGAATGCAGCCATCGTCGGCCGTCAATGGCAAGCTTTAATTAAAGGCGATCGCATTAACCTCAATAGTTTACAGCAAGTTGTACCTGGACTTTCTTTACCACCTGAATTAGCAGGTTTGTTCAGCGGAACTGCCGAAGCTGCGGGGACTCTGGACGATTTGAGTTTAAAGGGGATAAATGCGATCGGCAAAGGACAGTTAAATATTGCTGACAGTATTGTGAATGTTAATGGTGAACTAGCATCGGGCCGCTGGCAAGCTTTTGGTAAGACTGAAAAAGTTGCTCTGAATCCCTTACTCGATATTGGCTTACCATTTCTAGCACTGGGAAATCCTAACACTTCAAACACCGAAAATCTCAACAATCTAAAATCCAAAATCCAAAATCTAAAATCGTTAGATGGGCAGTTAGCCGGGGAATTTAAAGCTGCTGGAAGTCTTGACAATTTGACCGCGAAGGGCATTAATATTGGAGGTAATGGCAAACTGAATATTGCCGACAGTAATATCAATCTCAAAGGAGAATTGGTAGACGGAAAATGGCAAGGAATCGCCGAAACCGATCGCACTTCTGTCAGTAGCTTAGTAGATTTGGGATTGCCACTGTTAGATATAGCTTTAGCGCTGAATCCCGAAAATCAGCAAACCGCCAATATCAACAATCTAAAATCCAAAATCCAAAATCTAAAATCGATTGACGGACAACTATCCAGTCAGTTTCAATTCCAGGGAAATCTTGACGATTTGACTGCGAATGACATTAATATAGGAGGCAGTGGAAAACTGAATCTTGGCGCAGGTAATGTGAATTTCCAAGGAGAATTGGTAGCCGGAAATTGGCAGGGCATCGCCGAAACCGATCGCACTTCGATCAGTAGTCTGGTAGATTTGGGATTACCATTTTTCGATATAGCTTCAACATTTATTACAGACAATCAGCAAATTGCCAATCTCAACAATCTCAAATCCAAAATCCAAAATCTAAAATCGTTAGACGGACAAATATCCAATCAAATTAAAGCCAGTGGAAGTCTTGACAAATCAACCATCGCCGATATCACCGTCAACAGCAGTGGCAAATTAAATATTGCTGACGGTACGGTTGATTTTAAGGGAAAATTAGATGGTGGAAGGTGGCAAGCTGTTGCTAATCTCGATCGCCCTATTCTCAGTCAGCTAGTAGATTTGGGAATATCCTTTTTCGATGTCGCTTCAGCTAAGACAGACAATCAGCCAACCTCCAACCTCAACAATCTAAAATCCAAAATCCAAAATCTAAAATCGATTGACGGCAGAATTAACGGCCAACTCCAAGCCGCCGGCAGTTTAGATAACTTGACAGCAAAGGGAATTAGTGCTAGGGGAGAAACGCGGATTTTGGCAAATGGACTTGGGGCGATAGACACTACAGCCCAATTAGAAAACGGCAACTGGCAAGCATTCCTCGAAACCAACGACATCGCCCTAGCCAATCTCCAGCAAACCCTCAAACAAACCGGTTTACTGACAGCAGATTTACCACCAGAAATTGATGGCAATCTCGACGGCAAAGTCCGCCTTTTGGGAACAGTAGATAACTTAACCGCCAACGGCATCACCGCCCAGGGCGAAGGACAAATTCGACTTGCCAACGGTGGAGGTACTGTCAATGCCAAAGCCCAAGCCGAATCGGGGAATTGGCGCGCCTCAATTAACGGTGGACAAATTGCTCTAAGTCGCTTCCAGAAAGCCTTGGAAGCCCAGCGCCAAAACTTGCAATCCCCAGGTTTAGTCTCCCAAGCCCAAAATCTGCCCCTACTCCGAGGACTATTTAACGGTAATCTAAATTTATCAGGTCCGATCGCGGCTTCCCCCCAAAATGTTCGCGCGGGTGGCAGTTTTCGCATCTCGGAATTGCCATTTCTCAAACAACCTCTTGAGGCTATATTTAATTGGGATGGCAAACGGGTGGAAATTGAGAACGCTACAACTCCCGGTTTGACAGCCAATGGCATTGTTAACGTCGAACTTGCAGGTAAAGGATTGCCTTCAATTTCTAATCTAGATTTGAATGTCAAACTCTCCAACTTTAACCTGGAAGCCTTACCGACAGAACAACTAGCAATTTTGAGACCCATGGGTCTCAAAAAGTCTTCAGAGAATAATTCAGCCCAGGCAATTTTGAGACCCATGGGTCTCAAAAAGTCTTCAGAGAATAATTCAGCCTTGGGCGGCAACGTCGATTTTGTCGGCCGCCTCACCGGTACTCTCAGCGCCCTCAGCTTAGTTGGCGATGTGGCGGTGCGAAATTTAGTCGTAAATCAGGTAGCTTTTGACCCCCTACTGGCGGGTACTGTGAATGCAAGTTCGGGCAAAAGTGTAGATTTGCGTCTAGCCGGCGCCAGCGACAAAATCGAAGTAGCCTTAAATCCATCTTTCCTACCGACATCTTTCTTAGTCAAACGCGGGGAATCGGTGGCTAGCGGCCAAACTGAGGGCGAAACTTTGCGAGTCAATTTAAGCGATTTCCCTCTCGCAGCTTTGAATCTTTCGCCCGGTAAAGATGCTGGTTTAGGGCCGATAACTGGTACGGTTTCGGGACAAGTGAATGTGCCCGGTTGGAAAATGCCGTTGAATCCGGCGACTTTGCAAGCAACCGGACAAATCGCGATCGCCCAACCAGCGATCGGCTATATTAAAGGTGACAGTTTCCAAGCCGAATTTAGTTACGCTAACGGTAGCGCCACTCTCAACAACGGCGTTTTCCGCCAAGGCAGCGGTCAATACTTAATTTCTGGCAATATTAAAGCAGGCGCTAACCCAGAATTTGCCGGGAAAGTTAACATCCAGCAGGGAAATCTGCAACAAGTTTTAGCCGCCGGGGAATATTTCAATTTAGGCGATTTAGCCAGAGGTTTAAAACCTCCCGTTTACGGTAGGGCCGCCGATGTCCAAACCGTAGCAGTGGGAGTCCCCGAAGCCCCTTTAATCGAACAGTTGCAGCGCTTGGTAGAAATTGAAGAAATTCTCAAACAGCAGCAAGCAGTCACAGCATCGGAACCCTTGCCTCCCTTGGATCAATTGCAAGGCACTTTTGGTGGAGAAATTGCCGTAGCCGGTTCTTTGCAAACCGGAATTCAAGCTAAATTTAATGTCAAAGGTGATAACTGGCGCTGGGGTAAATATGTCGCCCAACAATTCAGCATTGAGGGAGGTTTCCAGGACGGGATTCTAACTATCTTACCTCTGGAAATTCGATCGGGCAAAAGTGCGATCGGCTTTTCTGGACAACTAGGCCAAAAAGCTCAATCCGGGCAGTTGCGGGTGGAAAATTTACCAGTCGAAGAGTTAGCAAAACTGGTGGAATTGCCCTTTGTCGATGTCACGGGCAATTTGAATCTGCGGGCAAACTTGGCCGGCACTTTAGCCAATCCGCAACTAGCCGGAGAATTGAGTTTGCAAGACGGTACTCTCAACAGAGAACCAATTAAAAAAGCCGATGGCAGTTTCAGTTACAGCAACGCCCGTCTGAATTTTGGGGGCAGCGCTTTGGTGACTCAAACCGAACCGATTGAAGTTCAGGGAAGTTTACCCTTTGAGTTGCCTTTTGCCACTGTCAAACCTGATAGCAATCAAATCGATTTGCGGGCCAATTTGCAAAATGAAGGATTGGCCATTATTAATGTCTTGACTCCCCAACTTACTTGGGTTAGTGGCAAGGGACAGGTGCAAATTCGCGTGGGAGGAACCCTGGAACGCCCTGTAGCTCAAGGAATTGCAAATTTTGAAAATGCAACCGTCCGCGCCAAAGCCTTCCCAGAACCGCTCACAGGGCTGACTGGGGCGGTGCGCTTTGAGGGCGATCGCATTCGGGTAGAGGGAATTCGGGGACAGTGGTCGCAGGGAGAAATTGTCGCCCAAGGTGTGATTCCGCTGTCAGTACCTTTTGTTGAGGGTGATGTGGATGGGGCGAGTCCCCTAGCTGTAAATTTAGATAAGTTGGGTTTGGACCTTAAAGGATTGTACCGTGGCAAGGTAATTGGTCAAGTGCAGGCGATCGGCACGGCTTTGCGGCCGCAGTTGAGTGGCAAAATTGAACTGTATGAGGGCGAGGTATTTTTATCCAGTGCAGGTGGTGCGACAAAGTTAGTCTCTGCTGCTGCTGCTTCCCCTAAAACTCCTTCTGCTGCGGTTGAGGTTTCTCCTGCGGTTGTGACTCCAACTGCGACTTCCTCTTCTCCTTCCTTTGAAGTCCGTTTAAATGATTTGCGGTTAAACTTGGGGCGTGGAATTCAAGTTAAAAGCGCGCCCCTATTGAGTTTTGGGGCGACTGGGGGTTTGACTGTCAACGGTACTCTTGACGATCTGCGCCCAGAGGGTACAATTAGATTGACAAACGGTGCTGTGAATTTGTTTACAACCCAGTTTAGGCTCGATCGAGGATATCCCCAAACTGCTACTTTTATACCATCCCAAGGATTAGACCCCACCCTGGATGTGAGATTAGCAACTTCGGTACAGGAAGTAACCAGATTTCGGACTCCGGGAAATTCTGTCGCATCGGAAATAGCAGACGAACCGAATCTGTTTGGGAATGTGCGGAGTGTACGAGTTCAAGCCTTGGTAAGGGGAAAAGCTTCTCAGTTGGTGGATAGTTTGGAGTTGAGAAGTTCTCCGAATCGATCGCAAATAGAAATTGTCGCACTGTTAGGTGGCAGTTTTATCCAAACTTTAGGTAGGGGAGATAGTACCCTGGCGATCGCCAATTTAGCAGGTGCTGGCTTATTTGGCAACATTCAATCTGTAATTACAAATGCCACGGGATTAACGGAATTCCGGCTATTTCCCACTAGGATTGGTAGCGGAGAAGGGCGCACGGCTAGTGCGGGTTCCACAAATGGTAGTGCCGGTTCCCTCGGTGTCGGATTGGAAATTGGAGGCGATATTACCCGCAATCTTTCGGCTACTATCATCCGGGTGTTGTCTGCTAATCAACCAACAGAATTCAATTTGCGCTATCGTTTGAGTGACGAAGTTTTGCTACGCGGTTCTACGGATTTTCAAGGAGATAATCGAGCAACTGTGGAGTATGAATTAAGATTTTAAAATGATTTCACCGCAGAGAACACAGAGGATAAAGAGGGAGATAAGAGAGATGAATGCAGGACGATGCTACCGGATTGGATATAACCAACAACAACTAACCAATAACCAATAACAAATAACTAAATTGTAATTTCATCCAAAGATGCGATCGCCACATCAGCCTTTTCCAAATGACTAACCTGGGCATTTCCCCAACAAATCCCAATACAGCCCGCCGCACCAGCATTTTTACCCATCAGAATATCTCCCGCTGAATCTCCCACCATCAAAGTTGCTGCGGGTTCTACTCCCAGTCTCTCACAAGCTAACAAAAATAATTTAGGGTCTGGTTTATTGAGATGCACAGAATCCACACCCATTTCTAACTGAATGTATGCGCCTAATTCGGAACTTTTCACAAAGTTTTTCACGGCTTGAGTCGTAGCAGCCGAAAGAATTCCCAGTTTCAAACCCGCATCTGAGAGAGATTTCAAAACTTCTAAACTGCCCACAAATAAGGGAGAAGGCGGACTATTTTTTAACATTGCGTCGGCTTCATCAAAAGCACGTTGGGCAATCGCTAAAGATTCTATCCATCCTCTGCCAGTTTCGGCAATATATCCCGCAGCTACAATTTCGTTTTCCCGGCGGCTACCCACTGCCATCAAGCCCGTGGGGTCGATTTTACCAGCTTCGATGCCGAAAGCCATTTGCAATGGCTCTCCAACGCCGGGAATTTGGGCATCTACCAAGCGCGATCGCTTCAGCCCTAAATGTCTCAAAAATTCTTGAGAATCCTCTAGAGTGCCATCTTTGTCAAAGATAATGGCTTGAATATTAGAGAAAGTAATACCCCGACATTTAATAGTTACCAAGAATCAAAACTCCTTAATTTTTATATTTTTTTCTATTTTCTCATCTTTCGATGTTTTTCGCAATTAGTATCGGAATTATTTATCCCTCTCTTCTCTTCCTCTGCGCTCTCTGCGTTCTCTGCGTTCTCTGTGGTTAAATCATTACCTTTAGCCACGGGAGGCAGAGCCTCTCGACATCAGTTCCCAGGCAGAGCCTGGGAACCAGATAATAAAACCAGATAATAAGTTACAATCAAACATTCTTTTTAGCGATTAAATCCGCAATGATTAATGCTAATTGAGCAGGCTTAACAGGTTTAGCAATATGCTTGTTAAAACCTGCATCGATCGCCCTTTGTACCTCCTTGTCGCTAGCATAAGCAGTCAGCGCAATGGCTGGAATGTTTCCAGCTTTGGCATCAAGAGAACGAACTTGTTGCATCAAGGAATACCCATCTTCCTCTGGCATTCCAATATCAGATATCAGGATGTCATATTTGTCAAGGTTTTCCGTCAAAGCTGCGATCGCCTCTTTTGCAGAGCCCACCGTCAGCACCTGGGCGCCGTAGTCTTCCAGGACAAATTGCAATAACTCGCGGGTATCCATATCATCATCTACGCTTAAAATCTGCAAACCTTCAAGGCCCCGTCCCCCATCTTTGGAAGTGCTTAAAGGTAGTGTAAATACAGGCGGTTCTACATCACTCGGCGGTGTTAATTCCTGGGTAATTGAAACTAGCGGCAACCTCACAGTCATCGTAGTTCCTTGTCCCTCACCCAGACTTTCGGCTCCCACTGTACCACCATGAAGTTCGACTAAATGACGCACGATGGACAATCCTAATCCTAGCCCTTGATTAGCCTTGGTAGTGCTGGAATCGCCTTGATGGAAACGATCGAAAATATAGGGTAAAAAGTCTGGTTTAATGCCTTTTCCCGTGTCCCTGACTCGAATTTGAGCGTGACTGTCGATCGCCTCTAAGACAATTTCCACTCGTCCACCGGAGGGGGTAAACTTAATCGAGTTAGATAGCACATTCCACAGCACTTGTTGCAATCTGTCAGCATCCCCTAAAACAGTCGCAGAACTCAACTCGGCAAACATTTCAATGTTTTTGGCATCCGCTGATAATTGCACCCCGTCGATCGCACTTTGCACCACTACCAGCAGATCCATCGGACTGGTATCCAGATGCAGTTTACCACTGGTAATCCGGGAAATATCTAGAATATCTTCAATTAACTGAGTTTGGGCGATCGCACTCCGCTCAATCACCTCTAGGGCGCGAGTCACGGCTGCTTCATTAAGTTTGCCAGAGCGCAGCAATTTTGCCCATCCCAGGATGGGAGTCAGGGGGTTACGAAGTTCGTGGGAGAGATTCGCCAGAAATTCATCTTTAGCACGGTTGCTGTTTTCTGCTTGTTGACGGGCTAACTGCTCCTGCATCAATAGTTGCGATCGCTCTTTCTCAAACTGCTTGCGACTTGTGATATCCTCGATCGACAACAAAATCATCATACCTTGGTCTTCTCGTTGCAGTTTAGAAGCATTCAGCAACATAGTTTTCTGGCCAATCTGCTCAAATACGTGCTCTAACTCAAAGTTGTGAAGCTCAACATCACTCACCAGAATATCTGCCAATATCGATCGCAGTTGCGGAATATTCCATTGCCCATTTCCCAATTGAAACAGCGAAATCTGCGATGTTTCTGGGAATGAAACCTGAAACGTTTCATAGAAACATCGATTGGCTGTATTCACACATAAATCAGCATCCAGCACCACTAAAGGTGTGGGAACAGTTTCGACGATGGTTTCAGCATAATTTCGGGCTAACTCTAAGGTTTTGGTACTGCGTTTCATAGCATCAATATCGATCCAAACCATTACCACACCATCAATGCGGTTTTCCGTAGTCCGATAAGGACGAATGCGGAGGATGTACCAATATCCCGCTAGAGTTTGAACTTCTTGTTCCTTCGTCTGGAGAGTCTCAATCACCTCCAAAATTAGCCCTGACAAATCTGGAACATCAAGATGGGAACGAATATCGCTAAAAGGCCGCCCAATATCGGTAGGAATCAGATTAAAAAGTTGCTGTGCCATCGGCGTAAAGCGTCTAATTTTTAAATCGTTTTCCACCATTAAAATCGGAATATTGATACTCCCCAGCAAATTTATCAAGTCGTTACTGATATGATGTTGTTCAATATTTCGACTGCGAAGTTCCTCGTTAGTGGTGATCAGTTCCTCGTTGGTGGCTTGAATCTCTTCTTTGGCAGTTTCTAGTTCCTCGTTGGTGCTTTGCAGTTCCTCGTTGCTGGATAGGATTTCTTCGTTGGCAACTTTGATGTCTTGGTTGAGACTTTCCTGCTGCTGAATTACCGATTGGAGATGCGCTTGAGCCACATTTTTGTCTTCATTCGCGGTGGCAAGTGCCTGTCTCAGTTCCAGAATCTCGCGCTGTAAATCAGCAGGATGCAAGCTCTCAGAATTGACGGTACTGAGGTTGACCGCAGTAAGTAAAGCTTCTTCAAATAGAACCAAAAAGTAGCGTGATTGGGCCCGATCCGGGTGGAAGGGAATCACCTCAAAATTGACGAAGTTCGATCGCTCGCCCACAACCAAATTTATCCCTTCTTTTCTCACAACTACGTTCTGCATCAGTGCCTGATACATTGCAGTACGAAGTTCGATGGCTAAGTCTTCCCTTGCCATTGTCAGCAAGTTTAAGCTGGGAATCCCTGGTGTCAGTCTCAAGTAAGCATTGGTATCTCCCCGCACTTGCAGAATGTTCATCTGCTCGTTGACAACCACACCTGTTGGGGCGTAGCGATTCAAAATTAGTTGGTCTGTGTATTGCTGTAAGTCAAACCCATCTGGAGAGTTTTCATTAGTGGGCTGAGATTTATTTACTTGAGCGATGGGGTAAGAACTCGTTGCAAAGGAAAATATCTGACTATTTTCCGTCAATGTTTTAGCATAAATTTTGCACTTTGTGTGCAATGAATTAAACAAAGATGAAAATTTTCCGATACTTTCAGAAGAGCCTAACAGGAGAAAACCAGTGGGGTTAAGACTGTAATGAAAAATCGGAATCACTCTTTTTTGCAAAGGCTCTGCTAGGTAAATCAGCACATTGCGACAGCTAATGAGATCGAGATTGGAAAAAGGCGGGTCGCTGCCTAAATTTTGTCTGGCAAATATACACAGTTCGCGGACTGTTTTGTTGATTTTATAGCCTCCTCCTTCCCATATAAAGAAGCGAGTCCGGCGCTCTGGTGAAACGTCGAGCATCTGGTTTTCTAAGTAGAAGCCAGACCTGGCTTTGCTAATAACGGCTTCGCTAATATCTGTGGCAAAAATCTGGATCGGTGGCTGGGGAGATCGATCGCCCAAAAACTCTAACAAACAAATGGCGATCGAGTAAACTTCTTCCCCTGTGGAACATCCCGCCACCCAAATCCGTATGGGATTCTTGACTGACTTATTTGCGGTAATCGTGGGAAAAACCAGCTCTTTTAGCTGTTCAAAGGCTTCTGGATCGCGAAAAAAACTGGTGACGTGGATCAGGATTTCTTGATACAGGGCATAGACTTCAAGCGGATGGTCTTGCAGATATTCGGCGTAATCTGCCAAGGAATTGAGCTTGTACAATACCATTCGTCGTTGGATGCGTCGATCGATCGTAGCGACTTTGTAGTGGGTGAAGTCAACCCCTGTAGTCGATCGCAACAATCCTAAAATAGTGGTGCGGACATAGTTGTCTGGGGGTGATTCTGTAACTGTGGTGGTCAATATCGGGCAAGAAAGCCAGGAATCAGCGCGGAAATTTGCCAGTTCCTCGGCAATTTTTTGAGGGGGCAGAACGAAGTCTACATTACCTGTAGCCACTGCCGTATTTGGCATACTATCGAATTTTGCCGAGGCTTCGCATTGAGCAAATGTCACACCTCCGGCTGCTTTAATAGCCTTGATCCCCAGGGAACCATCTCCGTCTCCCCCGGATAATACTACGGCCAGGGCCTTGGGTCCGCGATCGGCCGCCAAGGACAAAAGAAACGCATCTCCCGGCATATATTTGCCATAAATTTTCTCGCGGGCTGTGAGTTTCAGGACACCGCTGGCCACTGTCATCTTAGTGTTGGGCGGAATTATGTATACTTGATTCGGCTCTACAGTTGTCCCGTCAACCACCTGACTGACTGGCATTTGTGTGGTTCTGGCGAGAATTTCAGTCAGCAGACTTTCGTGATTGGGGTCTAAGTCTTGTTTTGCGAGTTCAACACTAGCCCCTTGAGTAGGATCTAATCCTAGTCCATCGCAAGCGCATCAATAAACTTTTGAAATCCGAACTCTGTTGATTGTAGTCAAATAACCATTGCTGTTGACGATAAACTTGAGTCAAGACTGGCAAAATTTTACAAAAATTGTGCCGTGATCTGGCAATTAACCAGAGTATTCGCGCACAGAATTCCTGATGCAGCCACCGCAGGTACGCCAATTCCTGGCATGGTACTGTCTCCTACTCGATACAAACCTTTGACTGGTGTTTGTGGACCCGGAAATGTGCCTTTTCCGGCGGGGATTCCCGGCCCGTAAGTACCTTGATATCGGTGCAAAAATCGGGCATGGGTTAGGGGTGTGCCGATCGACTCTAGGACAATTCGCCTCCGCAAATCGGGGATAATTTTTTCTAAAGCTGTGAACAGAGATTGCGATCGCTCTTGCTTTTTTTGTTGATAAAATTCGCCATATTCCCAACCTTCGTAGGGTTCCAGTGTATAAGCATGAATGGCGTGATGTCCCGGCGGTGCGAGATTGGCATCCCAAACCGTAGGAATCGAAATCATGCAAGTATTTCCAGGTACTGTAATATCGATGTTGCTGTCATGGACAACAACGTGGTGCCCAGTCAAACCATGGAGTCCTTCAGCTTTAATACCTAAATGCAGGTGCATAAAACTTTCTACCGCTGGCGTTGATAAGGCAATTTGGCGATAATTTTTTGGTAAATCTTCTGGTGATAGCAACTTAGTATAAGTATCCCAGATGGTCGCATTGGAGATAGTAATTGGTGCGCGGATAATTTCGCCATTTTGCAAGCGAACACCAGTTGCTCTCCCCGATGCAACTAAAATTTGCTCGACTGGTGTTCCCAGGCGCAACTTTCCCCCCCAGCGCTGCAAGCCTCGGACTAAAGCATCGACGATCGCACCACTGCCACCGACGGGATATTCTATAACTGAGCGCGATCGTTCGCCAATCATAAAAGCGATTTCCGGGGCGACAGTTCCCTCCGCCTTCAAGCCAGACAGCAAAAAGCACTCCAAATCGATCAAACGCCGCACCCAAGGGTCCCTCACATCCCTATCCATCAACACCCCCGCAGCACCTCCTATCACCCCTACCAGCGGCAGCAGTTTCAGCATAGATGGCCAGTACCGAAACAGCAAAAGAGGCATTAACTGCCAATCTGCTCTAAGCGCCACCGCCGGAATTCCCCGCAAAGCTTCATATAAAACTAATAAATTTTGTTGGAATTGCTGCAATTCCTTCGCACCTTTTGGTGTAAACTCAGCTACAGCATCTAAGTATTTTTTCGCATCAGCATAAACCGGCAAACTTCCCTCTGGAAAATGATAATGCCCCAAGGGGTCGTAGGGAATTGTGGCGATGGATTCCTCCAAAATCTCCAACACTTGTCGCAAAGGATTGAGGGACTGGGGGTCAGTCAAACCGCAATAAAAAGAAGGTCCCGAATCAAAATGAAATCCCCGGCGCGAAAAACTGTGAGCCACGCCACCGGCTATGGTATGGCTTTCGCAGACGAGTACCCGCTTACCGTAGCGAGCTAGCATTGATGCGGCGACTAAGCCGCCAATGCCACTCCCAATTACAATTACATCAAAGTCTGGCATCTGTTAAATGTGGTATAATTTTATTGTTTCTTGGTAATTGTTGACAGGGTATTTTTTGGAGGTAGAAAACTATGAAACCTTTATCTATTTTAGATGAGGTTGTTCGCGAGTTGGAACAAGATGTCAATATCTCGCGGATTAAAAGAATAATATTTTTTGCTTGTAAAGAATTCTGGGAAAACGATGTCGGAAAGTTAGGTGACACAGATTTAGGTATTCTGATCCAAGAATTATGTACCAAATATACCAATTTAGAAGATATTGAGACAGTTTTAAATATTATAGTTTCTAAAGTCAACAAAAAAGCAGAGTACGCTTTAGTAGCAGACCTAATCATCTGTCAACTGAGTAGGCTGTACGAATTTGAAGACTTGACCAATTTAGAAACAAACATATCTAGATTTGGCGGTGAGAGTCCGCCCCCATTTCAAGAGGAATTTAGTTCGGAAATCCCAGGTACTGACGAAACAGAAAGAAACCCCGGATTTTTATTTGATGTCAGACAAAAAATCTTGCAGCAAACAAATCCGCTGAGGGCGAAAATACTAATTTTTTCGACTCTTTATCACGAATTTACTTTTAGCGATCGCGACTGGTTGCTGCTGAAAAGCCAAGAACTAGATACCCTGCTGCGACAACTGTTTAACGTCTGTCCCACCCTAGGAGAACTCGAATCTCAATTGTACAGAACGGCGAGCACTCTGGAAAACACAGATGAAAATGACCAAACAGCTAGCGTCATTATCCAAGCGATGAATCCTTGTTACGCCAAAATAGAACCTGAATCACCAAATATTTCTAGCGAAGAGGTGGCGGGAGAAGATTACGATCAGACCCACTTAATCAATAATATTTATGAAGACAACAAGCAGAGTAACGGCAAAAAAGATTATTTTGAAGCTGGCGATATTACTCACATGATTGAATCTTCTCCCATTCAGTATGCTTCTAACTCCCCGGATAGTTACTTCGTGACCGGAACGGGAGAAAATTCACCTGTTCAGCAAACCGAAATCAACACTAATAATTCGCCGATTAATTTTCAACAGGAATTGAAAAAGACTTCATCTGTTGAAGAAAATCAGGCTACTGCGGGAAGTTATATTTCCCCTGAGAATAGTATAAATATTAGCGAATCTATCAAGCAGAAATTGGGCTTAGAAGAAGAAATTAAATCCTTAGTAATTCAAAGTGCTAACTCCGCCACTGCCAAAATAGAAAACATATTTAGTGATTTAGAATCGGCTCTGAATCGACAGTTTTCAACAGAAAGTGTAGAAGAGCGATTGTACTGGAAATATAAAATTCTCAGAGATTATGTAGGAGAAGTCCAGGGATTTACCTACAAGTTAATGAAAATTTTGAGCGATTTGGAGTCAAAAGAAAGGGGACAATTTCCCGCTGAAATAGCCGACAATTTTGATGGTAATGTTTCGCAACCAGAATCAAATAAATCTAGCCAAAGACCGAGCCAGCAGCAGCTACTGGAAATGGCAAGACAAGGAAATCCCAAGGCGATCGCCACCTTAATCAATCAACTGCTACAGCCTCAAGGAATTACCGCTACAGCGGGATTTAAAGACGGTTGGCTCCACATCATTTTGGAATCTGCCCCCAGCGCACCAAATCAACAAAATACTGCGACCTATATTTACAAAAAACTTTGTACTTTAAAATCGAAGTTTCTCCATAAAGTGAAAATTCACGGGCGACAGCTAGGTAACAAAACTATAGTCTGGACTCAAGATTTTGTCACTAAAATGAATTAGCCATAAAATCTGCCAATAATTCCCGGCATACATCCACTAAATTTGCCCGTAAAAAATCCTAGTTCCAAAATACCAAACTCCCAGATTTTAGTAACTAAATTAACCAGCACCAACTATGAATGCTAGCGAATTATTAAGACGATATACATCAGGTGAAATTGATTTTGAAGGCATGAATCTGAGAGGTGTCTATCTAAGTGGTGCCGATTTAATAGGTGTGAATTTAAGCAGCGCCGACTTATCGGGTGCAAACTTAGCAATGGCATATCTGAGTAGAATTAACCTTCAACGTGCAAATTTAACCAAGGTAAAATTTGGCGGTGCTAACTTGAATCAGGCAAATTTAAGTTCAGCAAATTTGTCCGATGCAGACTTTCACGGAGCTACTTTACAAAATGCTGACTTTCGCAGAGCCAACATATGTTTGGCTATCTTAATCGATGCAAATTTGACTGACGCGGATATGCGAGGTGTTAATTTGCAAGGTGCAGATATGCGCGGTGCGTGCTTGCGGGGTGCAAATTTGCGGAAGGAGCAGCGAGTTTTTGATGGAGCAAATTTGCGGGGTGCAAATTTGCAAGGTGCCGATTTGCGCGGAGTCAATTTACAGGGTGCTGATTTGACTAAAGCAGATTTAAGTCGAGCCAATTTGACTGAAGCTTCTCTCCGAGAGGCAAATTTGAGTCAAGCAAATTTGAGCGAAGCTATTTTGGACAATGTATTTTTGACTGATACAAATTTGACTGAGGTAAATTTTTCCTGGGCTGTAATGAGAAATGCCAAATTAGAAAGGGCTATATTAATCGATGCTGAATTCGCAGGCGCTAACTTACAGGGTGCTTTTCTTCCTGATGTTAAATTGAACAATGCTAGTTTAATTATGGCGGATTTGAGTCGGGCTAATTTGGTGAGGGCGGATTTGAGTCGTGCTAATTTCAATCAGGCTAATTTAACTGAAGCCGATTTGACTGATACTTACATGGCTAAAACTGATTTACGGGATGTAATTTTACATCGCACAAGTTTGATGAGGGTAGATTTGATCACTGTTAATTTAGCGGGGGCAAAGTTTCAGGGTACAATCATGCCGAATGGAGAAATTAATGGGTAGTTGGGAATTGGGAATTGGGAATTGGAGAGTTTGATGTTAAAGTAAGCCTGCTCTATCAAGACTTATTTAAGAATTATAGTTTAGGCAATTTGGGAGAATAAAAAAAGAGGGCAATGCTGTGTTAGAGACAGGGAAAATTTTACAAGTGGGTTTTACGACAAGTCTAGATCCCCCTAAATCCCCCTTAAGAAGGGGGACTTTGAGCAAGTTCTTGTTCCCCCCTTCTTAAGGGGGGCTAGGGGGGATCTAAGTTTAATAGTCAAACAGCTATCTCTGACAGGGTTTGAGGTTAAGTTGACACCTATGGGGTAAAACCCGCCCCTACATGATTTTATAATGGCCTTAAAATAGGTGGGGGCGGGTTTTTGAGATTGTGGGTTTGTGGTAAATATTGTTGGTAAAACCAGCGTTAAAATAGGTGGGGGCGGGTTTTTGAGATTGTCTGTTTGTGGTAAATATTGTTGGTAAAACCCGCCCCTACATGATTGGATAATGGCCTTAAAACAGAAAATATCTCTGCGCCATTGGTAAAATATTTGCAGGTTCGCAAATCAGCAATTCTCCATCCGCCCTCACTTCATAGGTTTCTGGATCTACTTCCATTGTGGGCAAATAATCGTTGAGTTTCATGTCTCTTTTAGTAATTTGCCTGGTGCCAGAAACTGCTACTGTTGGCTTTTGTAAACCTAGCTGTGCGGCAATATTGCGATCGCACGCAGCCTGAGAAACAAACGTCAGACAAGTAGCCCCAATCGCACCGCCAAAACTGCCAAACATCGGCCGCATATGCACTGGCTGCGGCGTGGGAATGCTGGCGTTAGCATCTCCCATCTGCGAATAGGCGATCGCCCCTCCCTTAATCACCATCTCCGGTTTCACCCCAAAAAATGCCGGTCTCCACAAACACAAATCCGCCAATTTCTCCTCTTCAATGGAACCAACATACTGACTAATTCCATGAGTAATCGCCGGATTAATTGTGTATTTAGCAATGTACCGCTTCGCCCGAAAATTATCATTTTCTCCCTCTATTCCCCCCCCTTGATAAGGGGGATTTATTTGAGATCCCCCCCCTTGATAAGGGGGATTTATTTGAGATCCCCCCCCTTGATAAGGGGGGGTTAGGGGGGGTAAATTTCCCCCTTGATAAGGGGGGGTTATTTCAGATTCCCCCCCTTGATAAGGGGGGGTTAGGGGGGGTAAATTACCACGCTGCACTTTCATTTTATGTGCCGTTTGCCAAGTCCGAATAATCACTTCCCCAACCCTTCCCATCGCCTGAGAATCCGAAGAAATCATGCTAAAAGCACCCAAATCATGCAAGATATCCTCAGCAGCAATCGTTTCTCTTCTAATTCTCGATTCAGCAAAAGCCACATCTTCAGGAATACTTCGATCTAAATGGTGACACACCATCAACATATCCAAATGTTCTTCCAAAGTATTGACTGTGTAGGGGCGAGTCGGATTAGTTGACGATGGCAAAACATTAGCTTGGCCACAAACTTTGATAATATCCGGTGCGTGTCCCCCGCCTGCACCTTCAGTGTGATAAGTATGGATTGCCCGATTTTTAAACGCGGCAATTGTAGCTTCCACAAATCCTGCTTCATTGAGAGTATCGGTGTGGATTGCAACTTGCACGTCGTACTCGTCAGCTACATTCAAACAAGTATCAATTGTTGCTGGTGTAGTTCCCCAATCTTCATGGAGTTTCAAACCCATTGCACCAGCTAATATTTGTTCCACTAATCCTTGGGGTTGACTGGTATTTCCTTTACCTAAAAACCCCAGATTGACTGGAAAAGCATCCGCGGCTTGTAGCATTCGGTACATATGCCAAGGTCCGGGAGTGCAGGTTGTGGCGTTTGTACCCGTTGCAGGGCCTGTGCCGCCGCCGATCATGGTAGTGATTCCAGAGGCGATCGCCACTTCAATTTGTTGCGGACAAATAAAGTGAATGTGAGTGTCAATTCCCCCCGCAGTCAGAATCATCCCTTCACCCGCAATTACTTCAGTACCGGGGCCGATAATAATATCTACCCTATCTTGAATATAAGGATTTCCGGCTTTACCAATCTTGTAAATTTTGCCTTCTTTAATCCCAACATCTGCTTTAACAATGCCCCACCAATCTAATATTAAAGCATTAGTAATCACCGTGTCAACAGCGCCGTCAGCATTAGAAATAGGCGATTGTCCCATACCGTCGCGGATGACTTTGCCACCACCAAATTTGACTTCATCGCCGTAGGTTGTGAAGTCTTGTTCAACTTCTATGAATAATTCGGTATCCGCTAACCTGACGCGATCGCCCACAGTCGGCCCGAAAGTTTCCGCATAAGCGCGGCGATCCATTCTGTAACTCATATTAATGCACTCCTTGCTTCATTTTGATTGATAATAGTCGAATTCTCTCTCATCCATCTATAGCAGTCCTAAATCATTTGTGAACTTCTTACTCCCTCCCCTTACTAAGGGGAGGGTTGGGGTGGGGTAAAAAGATTTACGACTCATTTAGGATTGCTATAACTCACCATTCACTTTTCCATTAAAGCCGTAAACTTCACGACTACCGACAAAAGGTACTAATTGCACTTCTCTTTCATCTCCCGGTTCAAACCTGACTGCTGTACCTGCGGGGATATCCAACCGCATTCCTTTTGCTTGTTCTCGATTAAATTCTAATGCTTCGTTAGCTTCATAAAAATGGTAGTGGGAGCCGACTTGGATTGGGCGATCGCCTTTATTTCCTACCAGCAACCTCACTGTTGGACGACCTGCATTTAGTTCTATTTCACCTGCTAAAACAATCATTTCTCCGGGAATCATTTTTCTCTCCTATGAGTTGATGCAGTTAATTTTTTAACGGATCGGATCGTGGACTGTAACGAGTTTAGTACCATCAGGAAAAGTCGCCTCAACCTGGACTTCATGGACCATTTCTGGTATACCTTCCATCACATCTTCCCGCGTCAGGAGAGTTGTGCCATAACTCATTAAATCGGCGACGGTGAGGCCATCTCTGGCTCCTTCTAAAATCGCGGCGGAAATGTAGGCTAGTGCTTCTGGATAGTTTAATTTTAAACCTCTTTGTTTCCGGCGCTCTGCTACCAGGGCGGCAGTGAAAATCAGTAGTTTGTCTTTTTCTTGGGGGGTGAGTTGCATTGTTATTCGGGTAAGTGCGATCGCATTATTTGGTTAATTTTAAACGATTATTGAATAACTTTTTCAAGTTCAACTATCAGCGAGGGTAAATCATCGGTAATGACATCCCAAACTATATCTAAGTTCACCTCGAAGTAAGCGTGAATTAGGCGATTCCTCATACCGATAACTTGCGACCACGGGATTTGTGGTAATTCCTTTTGACGGTCTGTACTGATGCGAGAAGCAGCCTCACCAACAATTTCAATACACTTGACCAAAGATAGTGTTAACATTCGGTTAGTATCAAGATCTGCCCTGCTTGTGTTTGCGGAAAATAAGACAGCTTCTTTTGCCGCATTCAGCATATGATGCAGACGAGTATTATTATCTATGAACATACAACACCTGTGCTGAATCAAGAACTTTTTGGCGAAAATATTGACTCAATTCTTCGGGTGTTCGTAAGTCTACTTGACGTCCTAACATTTCTGTTAGTTCAATTTCCATAGTGACTATCCGCCATCCGATTTTGTTTCCTGGTATAAATTCTACCAGCAAGTCAATGTCACTGTCGGGTCTAAAGTCGCTTCGGAGGATTGAACCGAAAAGAGAAAGTTTGGCGATCGCATTTTTTTGACAAAAGTCAGCTATCTGGTCATGGGGAATACTAATGGGTAGTTGTTTGTCTGGTTCTGGGGTCGTGAGTTGCATTTTATTTACGATAGTTAGGAGGGCAACTATACATGAGACATCTCCTGAAAAGCTGCTCAAGAACAGGCAAGATGCCTGTTCCACAAGAATTATGGGAGATGTCTATTAAAACTCAAATATATTCCTATTTTATCCAAACACGGGGAAAACAGCAAGGGCGTTCTGAAAAAGATAGGCGGAGCAAGTCCCAAATGCTGACAAACCAGTCTCTAGCGGCCGTGGTGGATGTACCGCGATATCGGCACAGCAAACCGTTAGGAATACGAGTGATGCCGATGGTACAATTACCAGGATTAATTGTTGCCTCCGAGGGCAAAGCACGCAGTTTTTCCACAAGTTCTGGGGTTACAGGTGTGCCAACCCAAGCAAGGGTGGCAACTACGGGTTTTCCTGCTAACCCGTGGGGACTTTCGAGCATGGTTTCCCCGCCTATAAGCAATTGTCTGTCAATCCATAAAGGGCTGTTTTGTTGCCAGATTTCGGTGTGCGATCGCCATTTTCCAGACAAGAATTTTTCGCCCCTAGCACTGCGTCCAAATCTGGTAATTTCCCACAATAAAATATTCGCTGTTGGTGCTAATTCTACCCGCAAGTTTTGCTGATAAATTGCGCCATCAAAAACGATTGTTTCCTGGGGTAGCCATTCTAAGTTAGCACCTGGTTCTAGTTTTATGTCAATATTTTGTTGTGATTCTAGTCCGCTGCTGCGATAGATTTTAGCAGCGGCGGCGCTGGTAATCAAGGCTTTGGCGTTGGGTTGGAGGTGAAAATGGCTCGAAAGGCGATCGCCCCCCACAACTCCTCCAGCCGTGTGTAAAATGACGCTGTGACAAACATCTTTACCTTCAGGATAGAACGGGCGTTGCACTTTTAGGGGTGCTTGCATTTCATTTTGAATGATTTGAGTTGAGCCATCGCGGTTGGCGTAGACTAAATTGAGGAGGCCGTGCCATCCATTTTGAATATTATTTGTAGGTTGTTCAGTTGCATTTTGAATCATAAATTTAATAATCAAATATTAAGAATTACACTCTTTTTCAAAATTTATTATATGTATTTTATCGTTTTTTTGCTAATATCACATAGTCATCAACTCCATAATTTAAGTCATAGGGCAACTTAAAGTGTTGACGAAAAAGTGGACTAATAAATTCCTGAACAGGTAGATGTTCTTTAGCAAATTTTCCAAAGTTAGGATGGGATGTCCTGCTACCCGTTGAAGATAAATATTTATACCAAACCAAGTTTAAGCCCAAGTCAGCAACAAATTGTTTGACAACACCTAGTTCTTGTTGAGCGTTATCAACTCGACGAACCTTGTACGGTATCAGCAACTTTTTTTCTTGAATGATTAGCAAAACGTGACCAGAATCTGTCAGGCTGTTTGTAAATATATCATTATAAATGTGATGGGATTTTTCTCTACCCTCCTCATCGTTAAAAAAACAGTGAGAAATCACGATAAAATCAAAGAATTTTTTCGGCAGTCTTTGAGATTGACTGTCCCTATCAAAGATACTAGAAGTGTCAAAGCGAAAGTAAGCATTCATCGCCTGGGGTTCCATGTACTGTCGCCAAAACTGGAGTCCCCGATATTGAAATGCTTTTTGCTGTTCCAGAGAGTAGTAGGATATGTGCATTGGCGGCGTGGCAAAAAATTCGCTACTACTTTGCAGCAACAAACCTAGTCCGTAAGCAACAGTACCCGGCCCAGCGGCAATATCGAGGATATTAACTTTAGTTGGTAATAACCCAGCCTTGTAAATCAGGAACCAAGCTAGATATGTACAATAGACGTTATCTAGGAAATACCTCATTAAATAGATGTGAGGACTGAGTTCAAAATTGTATTGAGGATCTTGTCCTTCTTTCAACTTTTGGATATCGTCAACCGCTTGTTCAAGTAAAGAATCAATATTATTTTTTTCACGGCTCAACTTGTTAAGATCGTTCTTAATGAAACCTGACAAATGTTGTTCAAAGTTATTAAATACTTTGTCATCAATGCCAGTGCATTGAATCATACTTTGATCGCATTCTATTAATTTGAAGGATTTTGAAATATATTCAATGAACTTTGCGTCTGGAAACAACGTTAATTCATCAATCGGCCCCAGGGAATCGTTAAGTTCCCCGAAGCTTAGTTGCATTTCTAATTCTGCTAACTGCCGATCGCCTTCTTTGATGCGATTATTCTTTTGAGCCAATAATTTTTCAAGCTGTAGCTGATCTTTAAATAGCTTCTCTTCCCATGAGAGTTTCGCACCCGAATTTTGTATTTCTTTTAACAGTTTTTTTGCAAGTCCATTATTTTGACTCTTAACAGCTTCATTAAACTTCACGGAACGCCACCAGTTAGCTAGCGGATTATTCATAGCCAAATCCTTCTTTACCTTCCATAATCTCCAGCGCCGGGAGCATCGCAATTAATTTATTTTTAAACTTGCGATAACTCTGTTGTTCGCTATTGTACCACCAAGCGTACTTTTGTTTAAGGGCCAATGCTTCCTCGCGGGTTGACGCAATTAGCGATCGGGCATTACTTGCATGAAAATCCTGAATCACTACCCGATCTACAATTCCCAGCTTGTTAATAAAATTAGCTTCATCTTCTGGTAATGTAGGGAGTAGTGGAGTCACAGTTATCGAAAATCTGATGTCGCAATTTTCTTGGTAAGGAAAGCTGTATCTCAGTTTGGCAATAGCTTTGAGTCTTGCAGGAATACTCGGCGATTTTGGTTCAAAATCTTTCCTCACTTTTTCGCTACCCGTGGGAATACTCATGTTAATTCGCAACCGCTGAAAGTGCTGTAAAATATCAATATCTCTAGTTATCATAGGACTGCGAGTTTGGATAACTAGCGTCGGTTGATAGGAAACCATCACTTGTAATAAGTGCCTAGTTAGTTGTTCTTTAGATTCTATTGGCTGATAGGGATCTGTGACACTACTCATGTAAATGCTAGGTGGTCGATCGGGATTTTTCTTGTACCAACTTTGCAATTCTTTTTTTAAGATTTCCGCTGCATTTTGCTTAATAATTACCCAATTTCCCCAGTCCTGCCGCATATTTGAATTAGGGCTAAAAGCAGCGGCATAACAATAGCTACATCCGTACTGACAGCCGCGATAAGGATTTAGCGTAAAATCATAAGCACTGATAAATCCAGTCGCTTTGTTAAGCACTGACTGTGCATTTTGTGCATAGACTTTTGCCGTTCCAAAGTTCTCTCGGAGTCGGATATTTTGTTGGCCACTACAATATCCCTCATACTTATATTTTACCATAATTAAACCTGCTGCTACAGTATTAAAGCGGAAAATGTTCAGGAATTTGTCTCCAATCACCAAGGACTACCCACCATCACAAAAGCTGACCAATAAAAAGGATGGGACAACTTTGTATCTGCAAAACCTTGCAGCGACGGTGGTAAATCCACCCCTCCACCCCGACTCGAACCCCGCAATTGACCACCCTCCAAACGCACATCTCCTCGCAACATCGCAATTTGCGCTTTGCGCAGGGCGGCCGCCTTAATTGGCGCAGTCTTCAACTGTTGATAAAATTCACTCATCAATCCCAAAGTACCTTCATCACTCACATACCACAAACTCCCCAAGGCCGTTTGCACCCCAGATTGTACCGCCAATCCCCCAAAACCTAACTCCGCTTCCTCATCTCCCACCGCAGTGCGACAAGCACTCAAAACCAATAAATTTACCTGGGGATCGTTCAATCTCAACTGTCGTAATTGATCGAGTTGCAGTCGGCTATTCCACAACTGAATAAAAGAATTACTTGGTAATCCTGGTTTAAATTCGCCGTGAGTAGCTAAGTGAATAACTCCAAAGGGCCGACTTTGATGCTGTTGCCTCAAATTCTCCAAAGTAAAGCCCTCATTCAGAAAACTAATTCCCGGCCAATCTCTGGAAATAGCCGCTATTTCAGCAGGAACTGCCGGCAAAGGTTTCAACTCAGAAAATTGTGACGCACCCATGGCTAAAACCTGAAGGTTTCTAATATCAATGTAACGAGTATCGGTTAAACTAACGCTGGGAATTAGACTGATATTGTAATTTTCCACCAAAAATTGCTGTCCGTCGTGCAAAGCCGAAAAAGGAAAGCCTCGCAATCCTTTATCAGCGATGAATGAGATTGTATCAATTCCCCGCTCTTTTAAAGTTGGTTGTAAAGGAGCAATTATCCACTGATAAAGTTGTTGGGCATAGGGGAGATAACTGGTAGTTCCTCGCGCACCCGGTTTGGTAATTTCTTCCCGAAATTTACTGACAATTTGCATCAGTTCTTTGTGGTTAGCTTGTGGCACAGTTTGGTGAATGACAGAACCTGAAGCTGTCACCAAAACTAAATCTAATTTTTCGGGTCGGGAAAAGAGATAAATAAAACTGGGTTTAATACCGGTTTCTGCGGAGAGGGCTGCTAATTTTTTTTGAGTTGCTTCGGTGGAGATTAGTTCGTCTTCAATGTCTGGGAAGTTTAGGCCGAAATATTGTTGGTATTCTTGGCTGAAAGATTTGTCTAGTAAAGCTATACCTTCCGAGACTTTTCCTTGGTCAAAGTTACTGCCGATGTTGCTGCGAAATGCTGACAGGAAGGCTAAATTTGGGGGATTTGAACCGATGAAATCTAAGATAGCTTTGGGAGGTAAGTTTTTTTCGATTCCAACTATCATTTGTCGCGGTGCTTCTATGTTTCGCAAAATGATGTTTTGATTTAGCAGTTGTTCTGGTGTCAAGGGTTGGTTTGGCCCTGGAAAGAGCGATGAAAATCTATTTAATGGTGTTAGTGGTGTTAGTGATGTTGGCGGTATTTGCGGTGTTAGTGGTATTTGCGGTATTATTGGTATTTGCGGTATTATTGGTATTTGCGGTATTAGTGGTATTTCCGGTATTAGTGGTATTTGCGGTATTATTGGTATTTCCGGTGTTATTGGTATTTGCGGTATTACTGGTATTTGTGGTGTTGGTGTTGGTGGAATAATATTAACATTGCCAGAATCGATCGCTGCGGCACTACCGTTAATTCGGGCATCTCCGATCAAAAAAGGCGTTGGCGGGTTAGTATTAGCGCCACCGTGATTAATAGTAACGGAACCTTGTCGATTAGCACCAACAGTTGAGATGCTAACAGGAGTACCGTTTTGGTTTAAAAAAGAATTGGTGATTCGCACAAAACCCGGAGTGCCGATCGCCACCGTACCTCCAGTCGCATTAATCGATGCTACACTAATATCATTACGAGCATTCAGATTCACCGTAGAAGCGCGATCGCCCCCAACAGGATTAACATCTATACGCCCTACTGTGATTTGCCTTCCCGCTACAACGCCCACAGTCTCGGTAGCATTTATATTACCAGTAGTAACACTCCCCCTGGTGCTGTTAATATCAACTGCAACTCCCTGCAAATTTCCTGCTTTTACATCGCCTGCTGCGGTTAAATTTACATTTCTCGTTGCGGTAGTATTGGCAGTTTCAAGACTTCCAGAATCACTCTTAACATTAACTCCTACTCCCTGTAAATTTCCTGCTTTTACATTACTAGCAGCAGTCAAACTTACATTGGCTTGGGCTTGAGTATTGGTGGTGTTAACGCTCCCTGTTTTACTATTGACATTAACTCCAAGTCCCTGCAAATTTCCAGCATTCACATTACCCGAAGCAGCAACATTGATATTTCCAGTTGTCACAGTATTGGCGATCGCAATTTGGCCCCCATCACTATTAACATCAACTGCCGCCCCCTGCAAATTCCCGATATTTAAGTCCCTGGAAGCTCTCACAGCAATGGTGGCGGTGGGAGCATTGATGGAGGCCGCAGCAATGTTAGTTTGAGCATCCAGATTGACTGTGGGAATGAAATTTAGCCCAACAGAATTAACAGTTACCACCCCAGTATTAATTAGCTGTCTGGCTAAAATTCTGACATCTCCAGTAGTAGCGATCGCCCCCGTGGTGACATTGCCCGTATTGCTGGTAGCATTGACAGTAGCAGCATTAAGATTACCTACCGTTAAGTCCCTAGAAGCCGTCAAACTGATATTTGCAGTTGCTGCAATATCCACTGGTGTAGTATTAGGGACTATGAGATTAGGATCGCTCCAAACTCCCAATTCCCCGGAGTTACTAACAATATCAACCTTAGTGCCCTGTAAATTCCCAAAATTCACATTTCCTAAAGCTCTAAGTTCGATCGCCCCAGAATTCCCAGTATCGATCGCCCCAGTGACTATACTACCCCGACTGCTGTTGAAACTCACATTACCATTTACATCAGCACGGGAAATGTCATTTGTCAATATAATATTATCAGCAGCCTGAATATTAATTGTCGAACTAGAAGTCAATCGGCCACCAACCACCACACCCTGTCCGCTTTCCAGCTTAATTTCTCCACTATTAATATCTCTAGTTGCGACAGTTCCCGGAGCAGACAAACTCACCAGCCCAGCAGCAGAAATATTATCTACAATAATTAATGGATTCGAGTTAATAATCCCCGGATTAAATATAGCATCCTCACCTAAAGAAGTAGTTTCATTATCATCAAAACTGCCCTCAACAGCATTAGGAACATTCGGAGTATTAGCCAAATTCCGAACTCCAGCCCGCAAAATCAATGCCGGAGTCCTAGTTAAAATAGCAATATCCGAATCAGCACTAACATTGCCAATATCGAGAGCAGTATCCGGGCCAGTAATTGTAATATCCTGGGCCACAATACTTCCCTTCGCCTCCACTTTCAGCGAAACACCCGTATAATCTCCCAAAAAAACATCAGCATCAGAACTAATAATCGGGTCAAAGAAACTCACGAAAGTTCCCGGCATTCCTGACAGATTCCGAATTGAAAAATTGCCACCAGAAACAAAGTGAGCATCCCCAGAAATCACACCATTACTAACTAAAGTCAAAGCGCCGCCCGCCTGAAATTGGGGAGCCAGAGCCAAAGCACCGATCGCATTTTGAGTCAGAATATCGATAGTGCGATCGCCCTGAATGTATAAATTACCCCCAGCCTGAGCCAAAAACGGATGCGTCGCACTGTCACGCACTTGCGCAGCATTTTGCGCGGTCAAAGTCAAGTTACCAGTGGTGTATAATTGAACCCCATCTAATGTGAGATTATTAGCAGCCCAGAGGCGAGCATTGGCCGCAGTTAAATCAGAAATTGGGGTAAGATTGCTTCTAGCGATCGCCACATCCCCCGAATTCACCTGCAAACCAGAGCCCACAAGTCGCACCGTACCATCACCAGCCACAGCAACACCAGTCGCAACATTATTCACACCGCTACCAGTCAGCAACTGCGGCAAAGACAGAGGATTTGCAACCAAGGGAGAATTCGGTAAATTGCCACCAGTAGCAATTTCTAAACTCAACAAATGCCCTGGTTGACTAATGCGAATCGCACTTCCACTTCCCACACTAGCAACAGTAATGTTACCTCCCGGTGCCGACAAATTCCCCGTACTAATCACAGTACCGCCCAACAAAGCCAAACTTTGACCAGGTGCCACAGCCAAATTAGCAGCATTCACAATGCTTCCCGGTGGAGCCACCCCAAAATAAAAACCATTAGGAGTACCAACTAGCGTGCTAAAATCGTTTACGCCCGTAGCATTAAACCAATTAGAACTCAAACCAACCCCAGTAGCAGTAGTCGCAGTGAAAGCCGCCGGCACATTCAAACTCGCGTTGGGACCAAACACAATCCCCGCAGGATTAATTAAAAAAAGATTAGAGTTGCCACCAGTGACAGTAATTAAACCATTAATTAGGGAAGCATCCCCGCCAGAAACGCGGCCTAATATATTTTGAATCGCTGGATTGGTCAAAAAATTAGCAACCTGACCCTCCGGGATACCGAACTTCTGAAAACTATGAAACAGATTCGCCCCGTCCCCCGACAAACTGCCACCACCAATATCGTAGCGGTTGTCAGTGCGGGTCACATTAGTGCCAGTACCGTCAGCCGCCGGAACGACTGTTTGCGCTTGGGCGAAAGTATTAAAAATTAACAAAGAAAACGGACAAATAAATAGCCAGACCTTTTTAATTTTTAAGTTGGCATTTTTCATAGCATCTAGGTCCGATCGCGATTCTGTTAAATTATGACATCTGGCAACAACATACCTGTAAAAAATAGATTAACTCGTCCATGACAATTCCCCAAATCAAAAGCTTGTACACAGACGGCGCTTGTTCCGGCAACCCAGGCCCAGGCGGCTGGGGCGCAGTGGTTTGCTTCGCCGATGGCAACTGTCACGAACTCGGAGGTGCACAGTCCCAAAGTACCAATAACCGCATGGAAATGCAGGCTGCGATCGCCGCCTTGGAGTTTTTTGCCAATTCCGGTCAAACCGAAGCAGTCACCCTTTACACCGACAGCGAGTATGTTAAAAACGGTATCACCAAATGGATTCAAGGCTGGAAAAACAAAGGCTGGAAAACTTCCACAGGCAAAGATGTCGTCAATCAAGACCTCTGGCACCTGCTAGACAAGCTGAATTCCCGGCAAGTGAAGTGGGAACACGTCCGGGGTCACTCTGGCGATTTCTATAACGATAGATGCGACGAAATCGCCCGCAGCTTTTCGCAGAATCTCGTTCCCGAACTGCAACAACACAAAGCAACAGCAGACGGGGCCAGGGCGAGCACAGGGGCAGGCACGGGGGCACTGCCCCTACAGTCGGAAAACACAAATGTTTCAGATGAAACGGAAACAATTGGTAACAAAACGATAGAATCCTATGTCATAACTTCTGACCTTCTCATCTCCAATGCTGCCATGATCGATTCTACTGCCGATACTCTGGAGAACTTGCCCCGCGAGGTGAGGGTTCAGGACCTCCGAAACCTCATCGAAACCTTGCATATAGCTGATGAAGTTGCCACTAAAGGCTACTTGATCACAAGTTCTGAATTAGCTGACTTGATGGATGTAAATGCCAGTGCTGTTACCAGTCGTGGAGACAACTGGGTTTGGCGAAACTGGGTAGTTTCGCGGGTGCGCCGCGAGGGAAATCAAATTCTCTGGCAATTGGAACGCATAGACCACGTTAGTACAGTTGATTAATTATTAGTTATTTAGTTATTAGTCAGTTGCCAGAAAGCAGAAAGCAGTATTTTGATGAAACACTGCTTTCTGCCAGTTTTTTTTACTGCTGCGATCGTCTTTGAGTAATATCAAATCCGGTAGCATCTGAATGATTCAGATCTCTATTCTCTCCCTCTGTGTCCTCTGTGTTCTCTGCGGTTAAATCATTCCGATGCAGCCGGAAACGATATAAATCCCAACTCGTGAGGGCGAATTTAGCGGGAGCAAATTTATCTGATGCTAATCTCAGGGGTGCAGATTTGAGTTATGCAGATTTAAGCAATGCTGACTTAACAAAGGCGGATTTAAGAGGTGCAAATTTAGGGAGACTAGACTTGAGAAAAACTTGCTTAGATGGGGCGACTTTTGAGTAATACCAAATCCGTTGACATCGGAATTATTATTTCTCTCTTCTCTTTCTCTGTGTCCTCTGTGTTCTCTGTGGTTTAATCATTCCGATACAACCGGAATTGATATAAAATGATTGGCTGTATCGCGGACGGGATATCATTCCCATCCCAGTCGCGATCGGGGCGGGTTTATTTAGATTGTTAGTCTGAACGAAAGATTGTTGGTGAAACCCGCCCCTACAGAAATGATGTCCTAGGCTAACTATACTTGCGACCGCGCCACTGAGTAGGCTGATTCAACGCAGAAATGAGAATTCGCAAAAAGGCTAACGGATCGGCTAAAGGTGACAGCCAAAATAGCCATTTACCCGATGCTTTTGTGCGATCGTAGGAAGGTGCGATCGCCAAACACAAAGCCGATCGCACCGCCAGCAAAAATAGATTCAATCCCAACAGCAAACCGTAGGGAAACAGCGCCACAGGCGATCGCCAACCAAGCAACAAATAACCCAATAAAATCACCACCGGCAAACCTTGAACTGCAAACAGCAGCCACAAATCGCCCCAAATTTGAACCCTAGAAGCAGCATCCTTCAAATCGAGCGATCGCCCCCACTCATTCCAAGTCTCGATCGCACCCTCATACATCCGCACCTGCAACACCTTAGCCCCGTCCAAAAACCCCACCTTAAAGCCCTTAGCAGCCGCATAGCGAGCCAGAGTCACATCATCGCAAAAGGAACCCCTAGCAGACTCGTAGCCGTCCAATGCCACCAAAACCTCGCGCCGACACAAAAAACATTGACCGTTGGCCATCACCAATTCCGGCACATCTCCACCAGTCCCGGTCGGTCCGAACCGATAAACCAAAGTCATCAACAGCGCAGGTTGCAGCCACAATTCCCCTGGATACTTGAGAATAAACTGCGGCGATAATGAAATTAAATCATAATTTTTGGCGATCGCCGTTTTGAGCAAACTTGCAATCAAACCCGGATGCGGCACAGTATCAGCATCTATCCCCAAAATCCACTCACACTTGTGGGAACTTGCCAAAAAACCTGTGTGCAAAGCCCAGGGACGCCCCACCCAACCAGCCGGCAGTGGGTCATCATTAATGACGCGAAACCGGGGGTCTTTTGCTGCTGCGGTTTTAACTAAATCTGCGGTGCCGTCAACGGAATAGCTATCAACCACAATAACTTCTCGGAGTTCGTAACTTTGGTTGGTTAATCCATCTAAACAAGGCGAAATGCGATCGGCTTCATTCAAAGTCGGGACAACTACTGTACAAGCACCAAGCAAATCCAGTGTCGGCGATGCCGGTTCTAGGGGCGGGATGCGCGAGGGGCCTTTGATTAAGCGCGACATCAGAATTGCCACGGCGGGTAATTGCAGCAGCAGGAGTGTGAAAGACAAGAGATTGGGCATAGGGCATGGGGCATGGGGCATGGGGCATAGGGCATCGGACATAATGACTATATAGCAATCTATACGGTCACTGAGCGTAGTCGAAGTGTCCAGAGCACAACAGTCAACTGACAACTGACAACTGTCAACTGTCAACAGTCAACTGACAACAGTCAACTGACAACAGTCAACAGAATTGATATTACTTGCGTAGAGCGCCAACGGGCTGAGGTGGAATTTCGGATTTGAGAGCAGATTTATCCAAAGATGCTGCAATTGTGTCTGTAGTATTGCCGATCGCGGGTTTAGCCATCAAGCTTAAAACGATCGCCGGAACAACACCCAGAAGCACAGCTAGCATTGTTGGAAACCAGAAGCGAGAATCCAAAGAAGTTATAGTAATAATTGCTCCGAAAGCAAAATTTACCACATAAACAATTAAGGGCAAACCCATTTCCGAGCGCTCCAAACGAATCGGAGTTTTTCTCCAGAAAAAAGCTGCTACAGACATAAACAGCGCTCCTGTACCCATCCATCCCGCCAAATTGCGGTAAGGCATCCCGAAGAAAGCTCCAAGTTCCTCAAACTCCCAAAAAGGCATAGAAGTCTGACTCATCGCCGGATCTAATACAAAATCCCAGGCTGTTAGCAACATAGCACCAAGGGCGATCGCCCCAAGCTGACGCACCCAGTTGAGTTCCCCTTTAGCAGAGCTCAATCCAGCGCGAGCAATCACATAACAAACCATTCCCAGATAAAACCACGACAGCGGGATGGTAAACGGCACCAACCCTGCAATTTTGTAGCCCAAACCGCTCAAATAGTGGTAGTGACCGAAGGGAAAACCTGTACTCGTACCCAATAACTCGCTACCCAAAGACAGAAACACCGAAGGTATCAAAAATGCGAGAGTAGCGCCTAAACCCAATGTCCGAAAGCCATAGAGAGCAACGGCTGCTGCACCAAAAATGATATAAACGACTCCACCTCCAACCATTCCCCACTGGAACAAAGTTTGCCCAGCCGGAGGCAAACTCATCACCAATTCGGGACGGGGTAAAATCAGTAGTAACCCTGCTAATCCAAAAGCCATAGAGAAAACGTGGGCAATTAGGCAGATGCGCTCAGCAATTAAAAGTTGCTTCATAGAAATCCTCGGAAAAATATCAAATGCGTAAAGCACTCTTAACAGTTTACAAACTTTAACAAAAAACTAAGCATATTTGAGTTAGTTGGCAGTTGACGGTTGGCAGTTGACGGTTGACGGCGGTGCCCTGAGCGGAGTCGAAGGGTTGACGGTTGTCAGTTGACCCTTCGACTACGCTCAGGGTGCAGCAGTTGATGCCCGATGCCCGATGCCCCATGCCCGATGCCCAATGCCCCATACCCAATGCCCATCTAAAATTATTGCCAATTCCCCACAAGTACAAAAGGTGCCCAGAAATAGGGATTTTTATACAGTGGGTTTTTCAGCAGGGCTAATTGAGCATTGCGGAGAGCTTCCACTTTGCTAATTTTAGGCAAAGCCAGTTGCCGATAGAACTCAGCCATAAATATAGCAGTAGATTCGTCGTTGACTTGCCAAAGAGTCGCCACAGTGCTGCGGGCACCCGATCGAATTGCCGCCCCAGCCAAACCCAAAGCTGCGCGACTATCGCCCGAAGCAGTTTCGCAAGCACTCAATACCAAAAGTTCGATCGCCTGTTGTTTTTCCCCACTGCGCGATCGCAACAGTCGATCGAACTCCTTGACATTCACTTTCTGGTCCCAAGTCACAATAAAAGTATCCGCTGCATTGGAACTAAACTGTCCATGAGTTGCCAAATGCACGATCGGGTAGGACACCTCTTTAATTCGAGCTTGCAACTTCCCGCTCACAAACTCTTGATTCAGCAGTCGAGTTGCCGGCATCTGATCTGCAATTAGCTGAATTTCCTCAGTAACCCCCGGCAAAGCCGCAAAGCCTTGACGAGCTTCTGAGAGGGCGGCCGTCAGCACTTTTAACTTGACGGTGCTCAGAGGTTTGGGAGCAAGCAATTGCAGTCCCGGCGCCAGGGCAATGCTGTATTTTTCCAACAGAAACCTTTCACCGTCATGGAGAATCGCCATCGGCAAATTTCGCAAATAGCCATCCAGTACAAATACTAAAGTTTTAATCCCGCTAGCAGTCAAATCCGCCTCCGCAGGGCGGATTAACCAGTCATAAACTTGTTGAACAGGTTGCAACCTATCTCGCGGAAAACCCGCAGGTCTGATGACATTTTTAGCTTGTCTGAAAGCAGTTTCCAAATCTGCCTGAGTCTTCTTCGTGCTGTAGCGACGCAGGGGTTTACCAGGAATAGACAAAATCACCTCCAAACGATCGCTCAAAATAATCGGATAAATCACCGCCGCCCTAGGATCGATTTCCTCGATCGACTTTGGTTTAGCATCAGCACAAGCATCGCGAAAAAAGTTATCCAATTCTGCCAACTGCAAAGATTCAACCGTTTGGCGAGCCAGCTTTAACTTATCTTGACTGGGAGATTCCTCTTCCAACAAAAGTTCGACTAATTGGCGATAAACCGGTTCGGCACTTTCGCGAAACGAAAATTGCACTTCTGGATTAACCGTCACCAAATCTCCCCGCAGAGAAGACAATACATTCACAGCTTGAGTATATTGGGCGATCGCCCCTTCCAGATTGCCCTCGGCCTTGCGAATCCGTCCGAGTTGCCACAACAATTGATAAGCAATATCGGGAGACTGAAACGCCGGCACTAAACTCAAAGCTTGAATAGTCAGAGTTTCAGCTAGAGAATGCTGCTGCTGGAGTTCGTACACCTTCCCACGAGCTCCCAGAATATAAGCTTGTATCCGCTTATCGCCCAAACGGTTTGCCGGTTCCAAAGCGGCTTTGAGCATTTTGTCAATATCGCTCAAACCCGGAGTCGCGATCGAAAACCGATCCAATTTGAGCAAACTTTCTGCCAGATTAATTCGAGCATAAAGTCCGGCGCGATTCCACGACAATCCATCGACTTGAGGTTGGATCGAACGCCACAAAATCCCTGCTTCCGACCAATTTTGGCGCTCTACCAACAGACTCAACTGGTTCAACTTTGCCTGCATCCCTAGGGGCGATGCCCCCGCACTTCTATCTGCCGATCGAGCATAATACGAAAAAGCCGATCGCTCGCTATTAGCCCGCTCTTGAGGGCTTAAACCAGGTATATTACTTTTAGCCCGTTCCGTATTACCAAGATTAAGAGCGATTTGAGCCTCCTCTTGTCTGAGTCCCAATTTTTCTGCCCCTTCAAGTCCTACTAAAAGAATCTCCTGCGATCGATCGAGTTTTCCCAAAACCCGCAGCACCCTACCTAAAGCATTAATTCCCCGAACATTTTCCGCCGAAATCCGCTGATTTTTCAAACTGGCCAAACTGGCACTTGAAACCTCACAAGTTGTGTGTTCCAACTTAAAAGAATCCAACAAAACTTTGCAAGCTCTCGGATAAAGTCCCAGAGTTTCCCAAGCCCTACTTTGATTAATATGAATTTGAAACAACTGGTCTTTAGCCTGAATTTCATCAAAAATTTTAGCAGATTCAGTCCAAATATCGATCGCCTCCTGAGTCCGTCCCCGTTCCAGTTGCAATTGTCCTTGAATATTCAGACTTTGACCCAAAATCCCCTGCTGTTCCATGGTTTTCGGCAACTGACGCACCACCGACAAACTCGAATTAATCGCAAATTCAGCCTGCTCCCAGTCATTAAGTTGTCCAAAAGTTGCAGCCAAATTGCTCAAAGCCGTAGCTCGATCCAGATTTTGTCCTTTCGCCTCAAACACCACCGCAGCTTGCTGTAACAGCGGCACAACCTGGGAAAACCTTTCCGAATCATAAAAACTGCGAGCTTGTTGAACAAGCTGCATCGCATCTTTGGGCTGAACTTGAGCAACAGCAGGAGGAATGGCAATTGCCAGCCAACAAGAAATTAAAAATAACAAAATTGCTTGACGGAGCGATCGAGTAAATTTCATAGGTAATTGTTAATTGTTAATTGGTAATTTGCGTAAATTAACGTCAATCTGCCGTAGAAGAAAACATACTTTCAACGTGGTATACAAACAGGATTCTGCCGAAGAATCCGTGAAGTGGTATTTGCAGAATTGTACCCAACAAGCATCACATCCCCTTGAGAATTCATCACCCAACCTTGCGCCGGAACAATTTCTTTCCCCCCTTTGTTCCCTTCTTCATTCCCCCCTTGGGGGGGGTAGGGGGAGCTGATTCTCCCTTCTTTATTCCCCCCTTGGGGGGGGTAGGGGGGGGTAATTCTGGCGTCAGGATTCCCCCCTTGGGGGGGGTAGGGGGGGGTAATTCTCCCTTCTTCATTCCCCCCTTGGGGGGGGTAGGGGGGGGTAATTCTGGTGTCAGGATTCCCCCCTTGGGGGGGGTAGGGGGGGGTTCTTTTTCCTTGAGGGGAGTTGGGTGGAGTTCTACTTCCTTGAGTAAAATCCACCCATGCAAACGGCACAGATTCGCTGCTGAGAGTATCATTAGGACTAGGTGGCACACCCCCTTTACCAGTCACAATAAACTCGTTCTGCGCCCCTTGGAGACAGGGATTAGTAGCAATTAACTGCGACGGATTGGTAATATTTTGTGGCAATTCCACCAACCCTTGAGCAGGATTCACCCCAGAAGAACTAAATGTGACAGTCCCTTGCAAAGCCGGACCTCCAGTTTGGGAAATAGCCGCAATGTCGCTAGTAGAAATCAAGGAAGTAGGGCTTACCTGTAACTGTGCAAATTGAGCATCTGTCAACCCCAAACTGCCTCTAACCTCTTCCCGGCCCACTGCTCGAAATCCCAAAACAGTGGGTACGTTGACATTAACACGACCACCTTGAGCGGTGCGCGCATTAGCCGTAATATCGCTATTTTCCCCTGGGAGAGCAACCAAAATATCACTTCGGAGGTTAATGTTACCGCCCTCGGAAGTACCCGCATCAGTAGTAATTCGGCTACCACGCCGCAACACAATGCTTTGCGATTGTAGGTTAATATTCGCTCCCGTACCAGAGACAGTAGTACCATCAATACGGCCTTTGTTGTCAAGAGAAATTGAATCTGCTACCACATTGATATTACCAGCCCGTCCCGTTCCCCTAGCCAAAACCGTCACCGTCGCTCCATCCCGCACGCTCAATTGACGGGTATTGAGATTCACCGAACCCGCATTTGCTGTCGCCTCGGCATTATTACCAAACACTTTGCCCACAGAAGCATCTATTTCACTAATAAATAGACCGTTATTGCCACTACCAATTACTTCGATGCGATCGGCATTAATGGTAATATCACCCACATTTCCCACACCCAAAGAACTCGTAGAAATTATCCCCCCATCCCGCACCGTCAACCTCGGCGTATCAACCCGGATATTCCCGCCCCGACTCGAACTCAAAGTGGCGGAAGTGAATGCACTAGCATTTTGATTCCCGCTAGTCAAAAGCTGAGAAATCCCTGAAATTTCCACTGATTCACTCGCCCTAACTCTTAAATTTCCAGCGGGACCGCCATTTCTGGAAAACAGAAACCTGCCCACTAATACACCCGTTCCCAAGGTGAAAGCAGAGCCATCTGAAAGACTCAATCGCTTGGTGTCAACATTAATATCTCCTGCATTTCCATTACCACCGATACTCAAAGTGCTGATTCCCGTTGATACAGCAGTTCTCGGTCCAGTGTTGGACAATTCTACAGATTCCCTAGCTTTCACATTAATATTTCCCGATCGCCCATCACTATAACTCGTGCTACCCAGCAGAGAACCATCACGCATAATTAACCTTTCAACATCAAGATTAATACTTCCTCCTGCACCGCTACTATCTTTAGCTGTGGCGTTGTTAATTCCAGAACCCACCATCTCAAAAGTATTGGCACGGATATTGAGATTGCCGCCACTTCCAGCACCAAGGGTGATCCCACTACCGGTGAGGCCATTACGCATCAGCAGCCTACCAGTATCAATGGTAATACTCCCCCCAGATCCACTACCAGAAGTACCATTAAACAAAGCAAATTGTGGGTCAAAGGGGTCTACAGTTCCTGATATTAAATACTTAATTACAACCTGTTGATAACCCTCTACTCCCAGTCCGCTCATGTCTACTGAATCCTTAGCAAAGATGTTGATATTTCCCCCCGCACCATTGCCTAGGGTGAGGGTAGAAATTTGCGTCCCATCCTTGATTTGCAAATTTTGGGAATTAATATCGATGCCTCTACTATCAATATTGCCCAGTGTCAGCCCATAAATTCGAGAATTAGCGACGGTGATATTGCCACCTCTGATATCAATTTTACCGCCTCCCAGTCCGCTAGTATTAATCAGGCTACCTGCGGATATGTTGATGTTACCAAAATTTTGAATATTGTCATAATTAAAACTTAGACCCAAGGGATTTGAACCAAAATTAACTAAACCGGAATTGGCAACACTACCGAGGACTATTTGTCCGTTGTTAGCTGTTAAGATACCACTATTAACGTGGATATCGCCACCAATTAAGGCTAAGGTTTGACCGGGGTCTACGGCTAAACCGACTTGATTGGTAATCGGAATTGGGAGCGACGAAGCTGGTAGCTGGTTTACTACTCCAGTCGCTGTTGATTGGTTGACAATTGTACCGGGGTTGTCGCGAAATCTCAAACCCACGGGAATATTTACGGTTAATAGTGGCGATGTTTGCGGTTTCGTACTGCTGAATTCAAAGCCGTTATTAAATACTATACTTTCAGCAGTTGAACCGATAAATGAACCCCGTAAATCTAACCGAGCGTTAGGACCGAAGACAATTCCTTTTGGGTTAATTAAAAATAAGTTGGCGTTTCCCTGGACTCCTAAGGTGCCTAAAATATTGGAGGAATTGTTGCCGGTGACGCGGGTGAAAATATTAGTAATGCCTTTGGGGTTGGTAAAATAAGCTCCCCTGCCTTCACGGATGTTGAATTCTCGGAAACTGTGAAAGAGATTTGAGCCTCGTGTTGCGCCGCCTTCAATGCGATCGCTTGGTAAGTTATCGATCGTATCGGAAACTGTGCGAGAGCTTTCAGAACCCAAAGTATTGTCTGGGGTAATTTGGGCGCAGGTTTTCGAGGGCAAGAGTAGTAAGCAAATAAAAACTAGGGCGGAAGATAGGCGAAACATAGCTGAAATCCTTTTAGATTATAATATAAATACTATAGTTTTTAATTTTATCAGAAAAATCAAACAAGAATTGAACATCAATATCGAACTAGCTTCCCCACAGGATTTATTACCTTCACTTCCGGGCTGGCGTGACAGGATCATCTTCATTTCCCCTCTCTTAATCCTGATGTGCCCAGAAGCAAAGTTGAGAAATTCATCGAAGGTTTTGAATGTAACTCAGAGGAGCAACAGTCATGAGCTTGAATGAGTTACCCGGAGCGGAGCTAATTCTACCTGGACTCCACGATATTCATCATGATAATATGAATACAGTTGGGTCATTGTTAATCGCCACAACAGTAAAGTAAACTGAGAGCAGCCCCTTTCCCCCAGTTGACCTATGCCACGCTGGTTCAATACCGCTGGCCCCTGCCGCGATGACATCCACTATCTGCTTCCAGCCACCCGTCGCCTTCCTAACATAGAACGACTCATTGCTCAGGAGAACTACTTCGTCATTCACGCACCGAGACAAATTGGCAAAACCACCGCTATGCTGGCACTAGCCAAACAACTCACCGAAAGCGGACAATACACCGCCGTGATGCTGTCGGTGGAAGTGGGTGCACCGTTCAGTCAGGACATCGCGGGTGCTGAAGAGGCCATTCTCGGTGCTTGGCGAGATAACATCTCTTTTCGCCTTCCGCCCGAATTGCAACCGCCTGAGTGGACAGCCCTGCAATCGGGACAGAAAATTCGGGCGGCTTTGCAAGCTTGGGCACAAGTTTCATCTCGTCCTTTGGTCATTTTGATCGACGAAATTGACGCATTGCAAGATCAAGCTTTGATTTCCATCCTGCGTCAACTGCGCGATGGTTATCCCAATCGCCCGAAAGCGTTTCCGCAATCGGTGGGTTTAATTGGTTTGCGCGATGTTCGCGATTACAAAGTGGCCGCAGGTGGTAGCGATCGCCTCAATACATCCAGTCCGTTTAATATTAAAGTGCGATCGATTACTCTCAGAAATTTTAATGCAAAAGAAGTCGCCGAACTCTACGCGCAACATACCCAGGATACCGGACAAGTTTTTACACCTTCAGCCATAGCGTTGGCTTTTGAATTAACACAAGGACAACCTTGGTTAGTGAATGCTTTAGCTAAAGAAATCGTCGAAGAATTAGTGATAGATGAATCTATAGAAATTACACCAGAACATATTTTAGAAGCCAAAGAAATTTTAATTAAACGGCAGGATACACATTTGGATAGTTTAGCTGAACGACTCAGAGAAAACCGAGTCAAAGCGATTATCGAGCCGATATTAGCGGGACGAGAATTGCCAGAATCTTCTAATGACGATCGCCAATATCTGGTAGATTTGGGCTTGCTCAAACGCGATCCGGCTGGGGGTTTAGTCATCGCCAATCCGATTTATCGAGAAGTGTTGCCGCGAGTTTTAGCGCAAGGCCCGCAAGATAGTTTACCGATTATCAGTCCGAGTTGGTTGAATCCTCGCGGCGAACTGATGACCGAGGCACTCCTGCAAGCATTTCTCGCATTTTGGCTGCAACATGGCGAACCGTTACTCAAAAGTGCGTCTTACCCCGAAATTGCCCCGCATTTGGTGTTGATGGCGTTTCTGCATCGGGTGATTAATGGCGGGGGAACCTTGGAGAGAGAATATGCGATCGGGCGAGACAGGATGGATTTATGTTTGCGTTATGGTGATGTGACCCTAGGAATTGAACTGAAGGTTTGGCGGACTCGGAAAGTAGATCCGTTGAGTAAAGGGTTGGAACAGTTAGATGGGTATTTGGCTCGATTGGGACAAGATGAAGGGTGGTTGGTGATATTCGATCGTCGTGAGAATGCACCGGAGTTGGAAGAACGGTTGAATACTGAAATTCATACAACGAATATGGGGCGAATAATTACAGTGATTCGAGCGTGAAGAAGTTTTGATGAATGGGCGCGACCGCAGAGGAAACTGTTTATCGTTATCCATCTCTGAATCTAGCTGACGTTTATGCCACGATCGCCTTCTATCTCAAGCACGAATCGGAAGTAGAAGCGTACTTGCAACAGCGACGGCAGCAATCGCAAGAGATTCGTGCTATGAATCAAGCAAAATTCGACCCACAAGGCTTGCGCGATCGCCTGCTTGCCCGCAGAACAGTGCAAGAACCATGTTAAAATTTCTTGCTGATGAAAACTTCGATAATACGATCGTTCTTGATGTATAGGGCAAAGTTAACGCCATACCACGCTGTACCTGCACCCTTGAACGGAGCAGTGTTTGAAGTTCGACAAGGATATAAAAGTAAAGATAGCAAGAGACAGAATGCTGATATAGACAATATTGCCGTTGCTTGGGCAAGCGGCTACCTTCCAGTTTTTGCAATTTTTTCTTCTCAGATTGATACGGATTTGGTGTTGCGCTACCGAAATAGCCGTGGAGGAATAATCGTTGGCACGACATCAGGGAATAATCAAACTTCGCTATTTGCTTTTTCCAAAGAAGTTTTGGGATATGACTTATCAGATTTTTTCCATAGGAATTCTGAGGTAATCAAAAGCGAAGTTTACAGCACTTTAGAAATTCTACTGAGGGCAGAATGATGAGATCTACTGTCCAACAACGATCTGACTATACTTTTAAAGCTAATCGTAGTCTTGGAAGACATGGATGGCTTCGTCTTACACCAGCATATGGCGTGAAGCTGGTTGAAAAACTTTTGTCTTCGTCTAATACGGAAGCGATTATTCTTGATCCTTTTTCTGGTACAGCTACAACAGGGCTTGTTGCTGCTGAACTAGGGTACAAAGCTTATTCATTTGACATCAACCCATTTCTGATTTGGCTTGGAAATGCTAAATACCGAAATTATGCTGAAGACTGCCTACTGGATATTCGTGAAAAAGCATGGCAGGCTTTGAAGGAGTATAAGAGTCGATTAGAGCAAGATAACTGGACACCACAAATATTCAACATTGAGCGGTGGTGGTCTGGCTATACACTTAAGGTTCTTGCCTCTCTGCGAACCGCCTTAGTGGAGCAATTTGGAGAACCCGAAGAAAACGATGAATATAGTGTCGTTTGGATCGCCTTCTGTCGTTTGATAATCGAAACTTCATCGGCAGCTTTTAATCATATTTCTATGTCATTTAGTGAAACAGTAATTCACCATGAGATTGAGTATATTGAAAAACTTTTTTTGGACATACTTGATTTTGTACTTAGATCTGCCGAGAAGAATATTATGGGTAATGCTAGAGTCCTGAAGGTAGATTCTCGGAATATAATCAGTGTCGGCAATATCAAGATAAATAAGGTTATAACTTCGCCGCCTTATCCAAATCGAGTTAGTTATATTCGTGAACTTCGTCCTTATATGTATTGGACAAAATTTATAAATGAAGCCAAAGAAGCAGGTGAACTAGATTGGTTAGCTGTTGGTGGAACTTGGGGAATTGCAACAAGTCGGCTCAATTCTTGGACGATACAAGAAGAAGATTTACCAGAAAGTATCTTCTCAACTGTAAAAAATATAAGGATGTCTGACGGAAAAAATTCAAATCTTTTATCGATTTACGTATTGAAATACTTTCATGATATGCACTTGCATTTGAGTTCAATCAGATCCATTTTAGAAGATGGAGCTGAACTCCATTATATTGTTGGTAATTCAACTTTTTTTGGTAATATGGTGGATACGGCAGCCTTATTTTCTGATTCCATGAGAATTCTTGGCTACTCCAAAATTCATTCTGAAATTGTCAGAAAACGGAACTGTAACAAGGCTTTGTATGAATACTGTGTTTCTGCAATCTGGTCCACAGGCTAACCATGATTTGATGATTGTCTCGAAAGACGCGGATATGCACGACCTGAGCTTAGTATTTGGGAATCCACCGAAAGTTATTTGGCTTCGCCTTGGAAACTATTCGACATTACAAATTGAAAATTTGCTGCGTCGGGATTTTAACGCAATCAAATTATTTTATGAAGATGAAAATTTATCGCTGCTTGCTTTATTATAATTGTACCGCAAGTGCGATACAATTATAAGTCAGGTTGCTGGGTTGTCAGTATGGTGGCGGATGAAAACCCACCTACGAGAGTTGAAACAAAACAGAGAACCACCCGCGTTAAGTAGTTCCCTGAATATATGTGCCGCAAATTATGAGACAGACCTATGCTCCAACAGCCGTAGGAAAAATTTCAGCAATAGGTTTAGGTAATGTAAGCGATTCGTCAATATTAATGTCTCTTCCATGTGCGATGTTGTATTCTCGCTGAATATCAGCAATTTCCTCTTCAGTCATCTTATCAGCGGCGATTAAGTAATGAATCAGCTTACCTCCCTGCACTGGTGGCTGTTCTCCCCTAAGCATAGAACCGCTGGGAGCTACAAGAACATTTGTCCAGATTTCTGATGACATTTGCCAATCTATTTTGCTGGCTCGTCGCACTGCCTCGCGCAGCACCAATCGATTGTCGCGTTTTGCTGCAATTAGTCCTCTAAATAAAGCTAGTTGACCAACTGGTTTGAATAAGAGCGAGTAGGGTTGATCATCCTTTCTCATTTGAGGTATGCGACTGCTATCTTTAAGAGCCTCCTTATAAGGTTGTAAGCCGTCTAATACAACGTTCCAAAATTCTTCAACTGTTTCGTAGTAGTGATTTAATTCTTCTTCTGATGGACGATTATTAGGGTCAAGTGCTACACCCTCGCTTTTAAGAATAAGCTTAACGGTTTCATACACAGCACTAATTGTCGTCAGCTTTGTGCTTCTTACCGCAAGCGCATTGCTCTTCCATTCAACAATTACATCGCTGCTTCCACGCGCTTTAACACCCAACGGCGCTCCTTCATTTAATAATTGGCGAGCAATGATGGCGCTACGGTCGTCTTCACTTGTAATAATGTTGTCGCCTCTGCTGGTTGGTTTTGCGTATCGGTTAACCTTGTTAAATATCCGACGTGTTTTTTCATTGCTTTCATGCTGAATAAAGATGACGCAGACATCATCATTTGGCACATCCTCGCGGCATGGTCCAATCACCTCACCTTTTATTACCTTCTCAAGAGCTAGAAGGCGATGCTGTCCATCAAGCATGATGAGGGAACCACCATCTATTGTAAGTACACCAATATTATCTGAGACTGATTGATAAGCGCGTGGAGCTTTATTAGATACCCAGTCTCTCAGACTATCAAAGTAAATTTCCCCCTTATAGACTAATACAACCATTGCACCAAAGAATCGATCCTTGGACTCTGCTATGTAGGGAGCAATCTGCTCCTTCACTCGTTTTAGGTCTGGGTCGCGCTGTAACCGCTCTTCAATGCTCATTGTTGTCCACTCGTCAAGTTCGCTAGCCGACCGTACTCCTTGTACTAGGTCACGAACTTTCATCGTTGCCTGATAGAAGTCGGTATTGCCCAAATGTCCTTTTACGCCTGGAATAACTAAAGCCATAAAGCCTCTGCCGTGAATATCAGTTGAATAATGTAGTACATTTTACAAACAATCTGCTTGTTGTCCTGTACTTTTCATATGTTTTCACAAACAAAAGAAAATGTCAAGAGATTTTTTGCTATGTTTTCACAAACATATGTTTCGATCAGCTATTTTGCTATAGCCCTGGTGTCCGGTTGCGACATCCCGCAGCTTAATCGGGCGATCGATCCCGCCGCTTCATAAAATTTGACCGTCAGCGCTAAAGATGAACGTGTTAGGTTTCGATCGCACTCAACACAACCCACAAATTCAAAAAGCAAAATAATTAATCCGAAAGTAGAGGCCTTTTTCCTGGAAAGTTCGATCGCCCCCTCCGACATTAATCAAAGGAAAACCGTAGTCTAAGCGCGCATTAAACCGATCGCCCATTTGCCACAACAGCCCCACACCAGCGCCCAGAAGCTTGTCAGAATCAGGATTCGCTTTTTCGCCAGAATGGTTCCAACCTACACCCAAATCGATAAATGGAGCCACCTGCAACAATCCTTTGACCTTCGGGACGCGCCAAATTGGGATACGCACTTCCGCGCTGGCGATCGCACCGCTATCAGTCAACAGCAAATCTTGGCGATATCCGCGTACACTCTGCACGCCACCGATCCCGATTTGTTCGAGAGAAAGCAAGGGGCGATCGGCTAATTGAACATCAGAACGTACAATCAGCAAGGTTTCTGGTGCTAGCAGCCGCACATATTGGGCTTGTCCGCGCCATGCCAGAAAACGGCTGTCTGGCCCGCTATTATTGCTAGTAGCGCCGAAAAGATTAGTACCGATCGAAAATTGCGATCGCGCTGCAAACACTTGATTGGAACTACGTTGCACGTATTCTTGAAAAAAGCGCACAGCAGAAACACGGGTTTTGCCACGATCGTTTGCACCCTGCGACAGCGGAAATCTTTCACCCTGCAAGAATGTATTGCTTTCTTGCCGCGATAATGTTACTCCCACAGCCAAGTTGCGATCGGGTTTTTCCAGAATCGGTTGGCGGTAAGTTAATTCGTAAGTACGCGACTTTCCCTCAATCCCAGCAGCATCAAAAGGTTCCTCAATGATATTCGTGCTAGCAGCACCCACCGCCAACCGAATTGTGCCGTTGCGGGGATTGACTGGAACTGTATAACTGCCGTTGATTTCATTGCTACCGTCGGTGTTAGCGTAGGATACCTCCAAGCCGTCGCCCAAACCGAGCAAATTTGCTTGATTGATTCGCACTCCGCGCCGAAAACTGCCGACGCTTGGCGATCGATTGTTGTCTGCGAAGACTTCCCCACTAAAGCTGTCTGCTTCTTTGACTCGGACTTCTAAGCGACTTTTTTCGGGGCGACTTCCGGCTTGCAATTCGGCGGAAATATTGGCAATTAAAGGGTCTAGTTGCAGCAGTTGCAAGGCTTCCAGCAGTCGATCACGATTGAGTGGCCTCCCGGTAGCGATGGCTAGGCGCGATCGCAGATAATTTGAATTTAGCCGACGGTTGCCAGTAATTGCAATTTCTTCTACTCCCCCTTCGACAATCTGAATTTTAACCACTGCGCCATCTCTGGGAAAGGTTTGGTTGGCGGGGATTACCGCACCGGAATTGAGATATCCGGCTGCTAAGTATTTTTGAGTTACTGCTGCTTCCACTGCGATCAGTTCGGCGAAGGTGATTTCCCTACCCACGAAGGGTTTAGTGAGTTCTGCCAGTTCGCGATCGCTAAAGGCTGTGTTGCCCTCAAATTCAAAGCGATCGACTCTAATTGTACCCGGTATATCTGGTCTCACTTCGCCCTCAACGGGTGTTGGTGTAGCAGGTTGGAGGGGAGATGGCGGTGGGGGTTGTGGTGGTTGAGGAGTTGGTAATTCGGGTTCTCTGGGTTGAATTGGGTTGGGGAGTTGGCTCAGTTGGGAAGGGCGATCGATTTCTGTAGGTAAGTTTTCGGGGTTGGAGATTTCTAAATTATCAAGATTTGAGAGGGAATTTTCAACTTTACTCGCAGTTGCTTTGGCTGGCATTCCTAACAATAAAAATGCAGAAATGACTATAAATATAAGTAGTTTGTTGGAGCGGTAAGTCATATTATTTATATAATTGAATAATGAAATTAAACCGCGAAGGCGCGAAGAGCGCGAAGGAAGAAAGGAAGAAGATAGACTTTTTCTTTCCCCCATTGGGGTACCAGGCGGGGTTCTTCCTTCGCGTCCTTAGCGTCTTCGCGGTTCATTTAATCTTACTTCATTTGACTACTGGGCTAATCCGACCAACTTAGCGCTCAAATCCCACATCCGATCGCCTTTTTCGTCATCCCTAGCCTGGGGAGAAACCTTCTGGACAAAAGATGCGCCATCTTTTTTCTGACGGTTCCCCCAACTCCAATACGCGCCGGATTGCTTATATTCCGGATCGGCAACTACCATTGCTAGTCTTTCCCCTGCTAACTCCTGGGAAACATAGCCTCCGGTGATATTTTTTTGGAACAAGGGGAAAAGTTTCTGAAACAAGGGGTAGTGATTGCGGAACAGGGGCGTATCGGCGACACATCCCGGATAAAGCGACGTGAAGGTAATCCCAGTGGATTCGTGAAAGCGCCGGTGCAATTCCCGCATTGTCAGCACGTTGCAAACTTTGCTGTCTTTATAAGCCTTGACTGGCTCAAACTTTTTGCCATCAACCATCGAAACTGGGTCTTTAAAACCCGCTTCAAAGCCCTCAAATTTGCCCAAATCCGGGCGCGGCGGAATCTTCCCACCCAACTCGTCTGGATTGTGAGTCACGGTTCCTAAAATCACCATCCTCGCATCCGTATAGTAGGAAGGCTTCATATTCTCCATCATCAGGTTGCACAGGAGAAAATGACCGAGGTGATTGGTAGTCATCGTCAACTCAAATCCCTCTGGGCTACGCAGAGGTTCCTTAATCAAAGGCATATAGATGGCGGCGTTACACACCAAAGCGTCCAAGGGCCTGCCACTGGCCTTAAATTCCCTAGCAAACCGTCGCACGCTATCTAAATCGCCTAAGTCGATTTGCATGATGGAGTAGCTACCCTGGGGTATTCCTAACTCTTGGGCTGCATCTCCGGCTTTTCGCACATCCCGACAGGCCATGACTACGTGCCATCCCTTGGCTGCAAGGGCTTTCGCGCCGTACAAACCGACGCCGGAGGAGGCACCGGTGATGATAACTGTTGACTTGTGATTTTGTGCCATTATCTTAAAACTGCTGCGATCGCGATTGATGATTTTTAGGCACTCAAAAATGAGAGCTGTCAGCTCTCATTTTTTTTAGTACCCTATGGTTTTAGGATATGGGGAAACGTTCTAGATCTCAACTGGCACTCATCCATCTGGTTCTGGGATTAGGAAGCCGCTTGAGATGCCTCATAGGTAGGAAAGTCCACATAACCTTCTGGACCAAAAGAATACCAGGTAGGCATTTCAGCAGGGGGATTGAGCGGCCAGCCATGAGTGAAACGCTCTACCAAGTCGGGATTGCTGATGAAATCTCGACCAAAGGCGATTAAGTCCGCCACTCCGCTACTAATGGCGGTTTCTGCCAGTTCTTGGGTATATCCGCAGTTACCAATCAGAGTACCTGCAAAGACCTCACGAAACTCTGCTAGTGTCATCGGCGTTCCCAATTCATGAAAGCCAAAAGCTAAGCCATCCATCAGGTGAAGATAAGCTAAGTTGTAGGTATTTAACTGCCCTGCAATGTACAGAAAACTTTGACGATAATCTGGAGAACCCATGTCATTGAAAACACCGTTGGGAGAAAGTCGCACTCCCACTCTATTTGCTGGAAATACTGTGATAATTGCCTCCACAATTTCCTTGAGAAAACGGTAGCGGTTTTCCACTCCACCGCCATAGGAATCATTTCGGTGATTGGTTTTGGTTTGCAGAAATGTGTCAATTAGATAGCCGTTAGCAGCGTGAATTTCTACACCGTCAAAACCTGCATCTTTTGCTCGTTCTGCTGCTTTGCGATAGTCTTCTACAACGATCGCAATTTCATCGGTTTCTAGAGCACGAGGAGTTTCGTAGGGTTGTTTTCCTACAGGGGTATGAAGCCCTTCTCCATTGATTTTGATCGCAGACGCTGCAACGGGCAATTGACCGTTTTCATGAAAACTGCTGTGGGAAGCTCGCCCGCAGTGCCAAAGCTGCATAAAAATCGGTGTTTCGTGAGTTTGCACCGCAGTTACAATCTGTTTCCAGGCTTCAAGCTGCTCGTCGGAATATATTCCGGGCGTATTTTCCCAGCCAATACCTTGAGTCGAAATCACTGTGGCTTCGGTAATGATTAAACCCGCCGCAGCCCGCTGAGCGTAATACTTTGCCATTAAGGCGTTGGGCATCCGCGCTTCACCGGCTCTGCCACGAGTCAAGGGTGCAAGAACTACTCGGTTTTTTAGGAGCAAATCTCCAAGTTTGAAGGAACTTAGCAGGGCTGGCGATGTGGTTTGGATGTTCATGGTTTTGCTAATTTGTCAACTGAAGAATTCTGGAAATTCGCGTTTGCTTCTTACCATAGCTTGAATCGAACCATTACAATGATAATGACATCACAAAATCGCAAACAATTCAGAGATTGCGTAATTTTGAGCCAAATCAAAATGGCATTTCTGCCTTTAGGTATAGCCTGTTTCCCAACTGCGGATGCTCAAAAGAAATTTCCCTAGCGTGTAAGTGTAATCGCATTCCATCGGCTTTGCATCCGTAAAGTCGATCGCCCAAAATCGGTATTCCCAATCCTCTCACATCCGCTGCATGAACTCTCAATTGATGAGTCCGTCCCGTGAGTGGCACAAATTCGATGCGCGAGCAATTTCCTTCTCTTCCAATCACCTGAAACTGAGTCACACTGGGCTTTCCACGTTCCCAATTAACTTCCTGAATCGGTCGATTTTCTGGATCGCCCCAAAGTGGCAGGGCGATCGATCCCATATTCATATTTGTTACACCAGAAAGTACAGCTTCATAAATTTTATGTACTTGTTTTTTTTCAAATTCTAGACTAAGTTTTCGGTAAGTATCTTGGTCCCGTGCTAATATCAAAATTCCCGATGTATCGAAGTCTAAACGATGCACGGTATTCAAATTAAATCCATCGACTAGCAAGTTGCGGAAACGACTTAATACACTATCTTGATTTTCTAGGTAACGACCAGGAACTGATAGTAAATTTGCAGGTTTATTGATAATTATTAACCATTTATCCTCATAAATAATTGGTAGCATTTTTCTCGGTTCAGGAACAGGCAAGATGCCTGTTCTACCATCAAAATTATTGTTTTTGGGGTGGGCTATAAGCCCTCCTTTCATCTCTTTCCCAGGCTGTTCTGATTCGTGAGAACTTAAGACTGAAAATAAATGTTGGTTTTTGTCGAGTCTAGATCCCCCTAAATCCCCCTTAATAAGGGGGACTTTGAGATTATTTGTTGTCCCCCCGTCAATCATGGGAACTTTGAGATTATTTGTTGTCCCCCCGTCAATCATGGGAACTTTGAGATTATTTGTTGTCCCACCGTCAATCATGGGAACTTTGAGATTATTTGTTGTCCCCCCGTCAATCATGGGAACTTTGAGATTATTTGTTGTCCCACCGTCAATCATGGGGACTTTGAGATTATTTGTTGTCCCCCCGTCAATCAGAGGGACTTTCAGAGTATTTCTTGTCCCCCCCTTCTTAAGGGGGGTTAGGGGGGATCTAGACTTCAATACAAACAAAGGAAACAGTCGGTTTGATGTTAAGTTGTCAGGGTGCATCTGTGTTTGGCAAATATATTCGTAGGGGCGAAGCATGACCGCTGTAAATCTCTGCTTATCACTAATAAATTGTCTGCCGTCATGCTTCGCCCTTACATAATCGGGATGCTCGCAGTTGTCACTGTCACCAACAGCATCTACCTCGCAGTTATTAACATTCTTAAAAACACTCCGATTTTGAGCTAATCCTGATAGCAAAAACCCCATCAATGGCTGACACCGATCGCCACAAGCACCATAAAACTCTCCCTGAACTTTGTCCCCCAAGGATGGTCCCCACCAAAACTCAGCCATTGCCAAGGGTTTCAGATTGTGTAAAGCCGCGTAGTGGAGCAATTTTGGCGCACAACAATCGCCGGTTCCAGTGGGGATCGAACCGCTGGGCATCAATTGCTGGAGCGATCGCGAATTTCCCAAAAAGTTTACCAAAGTATAAGCCTCGTGCATCTGCATTTGCAGTTCGCGAGACAGTTTTTTACGCTGCTGTTTCAGTTCAGTTATCCGCCCATCGGCAGCTTCAATTAATTGTTTTAATGGCTGCAATTTATCATCCCGCTCCCGCTTAATTTGCCTGCGTTCAATTCCTTCTAATCGACTGGCTTGATTCAGTTCTTCTAGAGCTATTTCCCGTGTTTCTCCTCCCAGAGTTTGGCACAGTAAATCCCGCGTGATATCTCGTTGCTGCTTGCAAATTTTGTGTCGCTCGTTCACAGCCTGTAATTCCAATTCCCACTCCCGCAATCGTCTGTCATATTCCTGCCGCTGGGGAAGCTGTTGTAGCCGCATCAGTTCCTGTTTCATCGACTCCAATTCAGTCAAGGTTCGGGCCTCTGTCAACGCCACTCGATCGCGTCCGGGAATGGGCGTTACCCAGCCGGGAACGTGGCTAGAACCATTCAAAAGCCCGGAAAATGCTTTGAGTACCTTTTTTTCCCCTCCGAGGGTTTCAACTAGCAAGACTCCATACATTTTGCCCTCGCGGGAATGACACTCGTCCTCTCCAAGGTGCTGCATCAAACCACGGGCGATCGCCTCACACTGAACTGTGCGAGGCAATCTCAGCAACTCACCGCTTTGAACGCAAAGACCTTGATAGCAATAATTGGAGCTAAAGGCGATCGAGTCCCAATTAGCATCGGTAAAATCTAAAACTGCGTGCACAAAAACCATACAAAATTTGATTGAAAATATGTTAAATTTATCTGACTATAGCAGCGAGTTAAGCACAGCATAAGTTAATATTAAGACCGCCAAGCTGGTTGTTCAACAAAATTTTTATGTACAAAGCCTATGTCAGACTTATCAACTTCTCCCCCTCCAACCTCCAATGACAAATTTTTAACCCCCCAAGGAACCTTACTGCCACCAATTTTCAGGATTTTTGCAGCATTTCCTGATTACGATCGGGGCAATAGATTGTACGCATCGGGAAGATATGAAGCAGCCGTGGATTGTTACGGAAAAGCATTGCAAATTAAGCCAGACTGGGTTAGGGCATGGCTGAATTTGGGTAAGGCTTACAAGCAATTGGAGCAATATCTCCAAACCGTAGCCTGTTGCGATCGAGCTATAGCTCTCAAACCAGAAGAATATTGGGCATGGATGCTACGCGGTACGGCACTGTTAAGCTTACAAAATTACTCCGAGGCGATCGCGGGTTTTGACAAAGCTATTGAAATTAATTCGGAAAAACACGAAGCTTGGTATCAGCGCGGCCGAGCTCTGGAAGAATTGCAACAGTGGGAACTTGCAGCAAGTAGTTACAAAAGAGCCACACAAATTCATCCCAATTTGCCCGCCATGTGGTTTCGTCAAGGTAATGTACTGTTGCAAGCCGAACGGAACTCGGAGGCCGTGGCTGCTTACGAGCGCGCCCTCAAGCTCGTACCAACTCATTGGGAAGCTTGGTTGAACCGAGGCTTGGCTCTGATGAAGACGGAGCGTTATCCTGAAGCTGTCACTTCTTACGATCGCGCCCTGCAATTACAACCAGCCAATTGTCTGGCTTGGTTCAATCGAGGCATAGCATCGGCCAAACTCCACCGATATCCAGAAGCAGTTAGAGCTTACGATCGGGTAATTCAACTACAACCTAACGATTACGAAGCTTGGTTTTATAAGGGTATGGCCCTGAAACACCAGCAGCATGATGCCGCTATTGCTTGTTTCGATCGCGCTATTCAAATTAATCAATTTTATCCCGAAGTCTGGATCGGTCGCGGTCAAACTCTGTCAGAATCCGCAGACTATGAAGGGGCGATCGCAGCTTTTGACAAAGCAATTCAAATCAATCCCAATTTCCCCGAAGCTTGGCTAGGTAGAGGCATCGCTTTAGCCGGATTGGAACGATACAAAGATGCAATCATCGCTTACAGTAATGCCCTGCAAATTCAAAGCAATTTTCTAGAAGCTTGGAACCTGCGAGGTGCAGCTCTCGAACAATTACAACAATACGAAGAGGCGATCGCCTGTTACGATAAAGTAATTTCTATGAGTTCCGAAGCACAAATTTCCTCAAAAGTTGGTTTACAACAAGGGGCAGCCCTAGAAAAATTAGAGCGCTATCAAGAAGCCATCGCCGCCTATAACCAAGTCATTCAAATCATGCCCGACAATTTTGAAGCTTGGTTAAAACGTGGCAAGGCTCTCGAAAATTTGCAGCAGTACGAACCAGCCCTGGTAGCCTACGATCGAGCAATTACCATCTGGCCTGACAACTATCAAGCCTGGATGCACCGCTCCATGGTAGTAGCAAAAATGGCACGCTATGCTGAAGCACTTATAGCTGCTGACAAGGTAATTCAACTCAAGCCAGATAACTGGGAAGCTTGGTCTCATCGAGGCGATGTATTGCAAAAATTGCACCGCAATCAAGACGCCATTAGTTCCTATGGAGTCGCCCTAGAAATTAAACCCGATCATTACGAAGCTCTCATGAGTCGAGAAGAATTGAGACTCAAGGAGACAATGCCAGGAAAATGGTAATTAATCAGCACACAATGACAAAAATATTAGATGAGATGCTTTCCCAAGAAATTGCCAGTAGCATCAAAAGTCAACCTAAAAAATGCTTTGACAATGCTTATCGAGCAGCTTTAGCCATCGATGGTACAATCTATGTTCAAGGCTTTTTGGTGATACCTGCAATCTCCGAGCAACCTCTGGAATATGGCTGGCTGGAATTGGGCGATCGCATTATTGACCCAACCTTCCCGCGCCTTGGCGTTACCGCTGAAAACCTTTACTATTTTCCCGCCCAAAGTCTCAGTATCAAAAAATTGACCGCAATTTTAGAAGAGTCAAAGGAAGATTACCCTCTCGACGATCCACTGCCAGTTTATGGAGATGTACCCTATGAATATTACGGGGATTTGATGTTAGGCGGTATCGACTATCAAACCGCTTATATGTTGGCTTTAGATAAATGCCAAGAATTACAGATTTTTCAAACACAGGAAACCAATTAATTCATCCTTCCTAAATTTCCCCACAAGAGGGGATAACTGCTTCCTAAATTTCCCCCCTCTTGGGGTGATTTCTTCCTAAATTTCCCCCCTTGGGGGGGGGCAGGGGGGGGTCGAGGGACAGGGGCAGTGATTTCTTCCTAAATTTCCCCCCTTGGGGGTGATTTCTTCCTAAATTTCCCCCCTTGGGGGGTGATTTCTTCCTAAATTTCCCCCCTTGGGGGGTGATTTCTTCCTACATTTCCCCTCTTGGGGGGTGATATCAAATCCGGTAACATCGGAATTATTCATCTCTCTTATCTCCCTCTGTGTTCTCTGCGTTCTAGTAAGGTTAAATCATTCCGATGCAGCCGGAAACGATATGATTTCTTCCTACATTTCCCCCCTTGGGGGGGGCAGGGGGGGGTCGAGGGGCAGGGGGGGGTCGAGGGGCAGGGGGGGGTCGAGGGGCAGGGCGGTCTCATTCTCCTAAAAACAGGCACTCGGAGGGCCGGCACGGGGGCACGGCCCCTACCAAAAATAAAACCGCCCTGGGTGCACGGGCACGGACAGTAACTTCTTCCTTCTACTTATCTGAGCGAGCTAATAAATAAAATTAACCCAATTAAATATAATGGAATCACAGAAAGTAGATGCAGCAATTTCTGAATTTGAACGCTCCCAGATTCCCGGAGTTTGGGCAGGTTTGAATAAAACCAAAATCATCGCAGAAATGCGCGATCGCATCCAAAACCCTTTCCAAATCAATCAAAGCGGACAACCTTTTTGTGGACCCGCAGCCGTAGCATTTACACTGCTTAACCAAAACCCTCTTCGCTACGTCGAAATTTGCCGCCATCTTTTTGAAATAGGCAGTTTGCAGACTAAATCTATGCGATCGATTTATCCCTCCATCCCCCTGCGACAAAGCAAAGGAAACTTGCGGATGCCTCAAGTTGATTGGATGCTATTATCAACACTGCGGGAATCCGCCAATTTGATATTTCCAGTCGAACCAAATGCTCCAGAAATTATTCGTAATATTAGTGGGATGACTAAATCTTGGGAAATGGCTGGATGGGCGCGAGAAATTTTGGGAAGTCGCGATGTAAAATCTCATTACGCTTATTTTAGTGGCGACATTCCAGCGCTGCGGGCCGCCGATGAAGCGATTAAATCAGGCGGCTTTGCTTTTGCTTTAATTACTGCTGAAGGAATGTTAGGAAATAATCCACCTCTGATACCTTATCCCAGTCATTGGGTTGCTTTGTTAGGAAATATGACAATTCCTGCTGGCAATTTAGCTAATTCCGATCGAGAGCGCGTCAGCTTTGATGTCTATAGTTGGGGTAAAAAAATGCGCGTAGATCTGCCGAAAAAATCTTTTGAAAATTATTTCTGGGTCGCCATTGCTGGCATTTAATTTGATATTAAATCTAAAATTTCAAGTCGATAATTGCTGATTCTGCTATCTTCATGTTATAGTGGTGGCTCAAGAATTAAATTCGGTTGTGTAGTTTGTTGCTCTTGATTTACAAGCATCTCTCCGAATCTAACTCTCTGCACCCTAAAGATTCTGGAGATTTTATGTCGATTTACGTTGGTAATCTTTCCTACGAGGTAACGTCAGAGGACCTCAATGAAGTATTTGCCGAGTACGGTACTGTCAGTCGCGTCCAAGTCCCTATGGACCGGGAAACAGGTCGGATGCGGGGTTTTGCTTTCGTGGAAATGTCCAGCGAGGCCGAAGAAGCAGCAGCGATCGCAGCTTTAGACGGTGCTGAATGGATGGGCCGCGACTTGAAAGTCAACAAAGCCAAGCCTCGCGAAGATAACAAACGCTCATCAGGTGGCGGTGGCTGGGGCGACAACAATCGCTCCTCACGACGCTACTAAGCTTTGAAACTGAAACTGGAACTGAAAATTTGAGTTTTGGTGGTTGACAGCCATTAGACATCTTCCAAGCAGCGTGTTTTCAACAGGCTGTTTGGTCTATCTCACCGGAATTATCCCAGATCTCGACAAACTATCAAAATTGTCCACATAATAGAACGTACAGAGTACGGTTGCAGTCCTAGGCCCTTTTATATTTGAGATATCAAAAGAATTAACCACGGGAAATATTGATTTTGCCTTAATTAAAGATGTCCAAGATCTACACCCAGGCGGAACTCATTAACATCCTCGAAGCAGAACGCCAAGCTTGCTTACACGGGCGGCGTCTGAATTTGACTGAAACCCATTCTACAGGAAACCCGGTGATCGATCGCTTTCTGAAATCTGAGGGCGTCCAAAAGTTCACTGCTTATCAAAATTTTAAGGCCGCCATACACGAATATCAACGGGAACATCAAGTTTCTGGGATTGTTTGGCGCGAAATGACGGTTAAAGGGAAAACTCTTAATTATCCAGCAGTGGACGATGAATTAATTGCTTTACCTGTGGATTTGATGACGCTCAAACAAGCCAAGATTACAATGTTGGCATTCTGGCGGCAAGTAACTGTGGGGATGGATTTATATTTAAGTATTAATAGTGGCAAGGATTTTCGCTCGATCGAGCCTATGGATGTAGAGGCGATCGTCCAGCGCACAGAATGGGTTAATCTTTGGAAGTGGGAAAAATTAGATTTTTTAGAAATATTGTTGCAATTGGGCTGGGGGAAGCCGGAGGAGGCTTATTACAAGCGGGGATGGCCAACATCGGGAAGCGAGTACATTCATGCTGTCAAACCAGGACAGAAACCAATTTGTTAATTTGTTCTTTTTTACTGATTTGAATGAACCGCGAAGACGCGAAGAGCGCGAAGGAAGAGCTGCATTCCTTTTTTTTCTGACTTAACGCCTTCGCGGTTCATTTAATCTTAAACTGACATCTGACAAAGTATCAAACCAAACCACTGATTTGGATCGGTCCAAACTTGCACAGGCACTAAACCGCGACTGGCAAGTTGTTCCTGCATATTAGGGAGTTTGAACTTGCGGGAAATTTCACTTCTGATAGTTTCTCCTGCGGCTAATTCAACCGTTAAATTAAGAGCGCGCAAGTTGACTGTTTGTGCTTTTTTGCTTTTCAGGTGCATTTCAATTTGACATTCTTCTTGATTGTAAAATGCCCAATGCTCGAACTGCATTAAGTCAAAATTTCCTTCGTATTTCCGATTCAAATGCCTCAGCATATTCAAATTAAATGCCGCCGTGACTCCTTGACTGTCATCGTAGGCTGGCTCTAAAATCTCCTTAGATTTGTCTAAGTCAATGCCTAACAAAAAATACTCTCCAGGCTGCAATGCGCCGACAATTTGTGAGAAGAATACATCGCATTCTTCAGGGCTAAGATTGCCAAGGGTGCTGCCTAAAAAACAAATCATTCGGGTTGGCAATGGCGATGGGGCAATTTTTGCCAAAGCTAACTCGTAGGTGCTGACAAGTCCGTGAATCTGGAGTGATGGATACTCTGCCAACAGTTGAAAGGCACTGCTTTCTAGGATGGTGGGACTGATGTCTATGGGTAAATAATGCAGGGGATATTCCCGTTGACTGTAAGCATCGAGGAGAATCCGTGTTTTGGTGGAACTACCGCTACCTAGTTCGACAATTTCACAGGGGCCTGTTAAGTTGGCGATCGCCCCCGCACATTCTTCCAAAATCGCCGCTTCAGTACGTGTCACGTAATATTCCGGCAATTTACAAATCAACTCAAATAGGTTCGAGCCGCGATCGTCGTAGAAATACTTAGGAGGCAAGGATTTTGGGCTTTGAGTTAACCCGCTGACTACATCGCAGCCTGCATTGATTTCTGTGGCTGTCGGTGCCTTCACACTCACCAGTCGCTCTAGGTGTAAGCGATTGTCCTTCGTTGAGGCTGAATTTGTAGTTTCAGACAGTCTTGAGGATGTCATAGCGTAAATTTAAGATGCACGAATGGGTAAAGCACGTATTCACTCATCTAGAAACCCGGTTTCTCAAAGAAATCGGGTTTCTGCTCTTTGTTAGGTTACATTCATTTGTGCCCAATTACTTACCAATTAGCCAAAATCATTGAGCGCACCGAAAGCCAGCGATGATTTGTCGCACGCCCGGATAATACCAATTGCGAAAACTCGATCGCAGGGATGGAGCATGAGTTGCCCAACTGCCACCTTTTAAAACTCGGTGTTCTCCATCGAAATATGCTTGAGAATAGCCAGTATAAGGATAACTTTCAAATCCTGGATAAGCATCAAAAGTTGAAGCTGTCCACTCCCAAACATTGCCTAACATATCACAGCAGCCAAAGCTACTGGCTCCCTTTGCAAATTTATCAACTGGGGCTGTATTCCCAATCTTATTGCCGTGATTGCATAGGGATGAATTCGGTAATTCTTCTCCCCAAGGATAGGTGCGCTGAGTTTGATTTGCTGCATCCCAACTGGCTGCTTTTTCCCATTCGGATTCTGTGGGTAGTCGCTTGCCGACGAAATTGCAGTATGCTTCTGCTTCGTACCAACTGACACCGCAAACTGGGTGGTTGTTCCTAGCGGGATTGTCTGACCAGTAAAGCGGGCGATCGACTAAATTAGATTGCAGCCATTTCCAACCTTCTGCGGACCACCACTGAGGGTTTTGATAGCCGTCAGATGCCATGAAATGGCGGTATTGACTGCAAGTGACTGCATAGCGGTCGATCGAGTATTTGTCCAAATAGCATAGGTGGCGCGATCGCTCATTATCCAAAGCTTCAACGCGATCGCTTCCCATGTAAAATTCCCCGGCCGGAATTTCAATCGCTGAATTGGGCATTGGCAATTCATCGGCAATTGGTCGCCCCCTCTCCCCCTGGCCCCTCTCCTGCTGCATTTGCAACAAAAAAGCCACGGTTTCGCAGTGCTGACTTTCATGTTGAATAATAAATTGCCACAGACGCTCTTGCTGTGCGATCGGCGCTATTTCCAAATAATCCAGCACCTTTTTTCTGACCGCATCCAGATATAATTCAACTTCGGGAATTGTCGGCAAATAAACCCGTTCTTGCTTCGGTAAAATATCAGCAGCAAACAGCTTATGATACTTAGGAAATACTGGTTTAATTTTACCACATTTCTGCAATAGCCACAAATCCTCCGTATAAGCAATGTGACCTAAATGCCAGCCAACCGGACTAAATTCTGGATGAATTTGCCTACAGAAAGTATCGTAATCCATCCCTGAAAATAGCTGGAAAGTGCCGCGACGACACTGTTGCAAATCTCGATAAATAGCCTCTCTACAAGATAGAATTGATTTTGAGATCACCGTCTTTTCCCGTACTAATAATGCTTTGTGGTGGACACAGATGCCAATTGCCGATAAATAAAGGTTCGGAAGCAATAATCACCGCTTCTGGAAAATTCGGGTCGTCCCGCAGCCAATAGAGGGAGGGAGGAGCCTTTTTGGAAGCAAAGCGAGACGCAACTAACTGTTTTCCATCGCTGACAATTATATTAGCTGAAAATTCTACTTCATGGAAGTTGGCTAGTTCTGCCAAAGTTGTTAGTGCATTTTGCAAAGCGACTTCTAGAGTCATATTTGGCGCTGTCAATTCATTGACAAACAGACCAAAAATATGCTCGGAATCTGTAGTACCGTTAATTAATTGATAGGTGGCATCGTTGAGGCGATCGCGAATTGGTCTGTAAAGACTTTGCCGAAAATTCTTCACAAAGCCGTTGTGAACAAACATGAGACGGTTGTACCCAAAAGGCTGACAGTTGCTCAAATCCACAGCTTGTCCCACCGTTGCACTGCGAACATAGGCTAGAGCACATCCTGATTCCACGTATCTACTGATACTCGGAAGGTTGATGTCGCTCCAAATTGGTTGTATATTTTTATAGACAAACGGGTCCGTATCTAGGTGGGAGTGATACCAACCAATGCCAAAACCGTCAGCATTGAGTAGACCTGAAGTCATTTCGCGGGGTTGGTAACTCTGCACAATTAAGGAATGTTCCGGCTTGTACAGAAGAGAATCGAGTAAAATCGGCCCGCCGAGATAGCCAAGCAAACGGCACATAAAATTTTTCTAGGAAATTGAGAGAGCAGAAGGTATAACCCGAATAGGCTAGAACTTACTACATTATTTAACTTTTATCAAAAACAGTTAAGATTAATTAACAGTATCACCCCAGTAGCACAAGGAGAATCTTGAATGTTCCTCGACGAACTCATCCCGGTAGTCAAAGAATTGTTCCAACAGCCGATCGCATTTACGGGCGGATTTGTGTCGGGCCTGCTACGACTTAATCTTCAGGAAGACCCAGTGAAAAGCTGGATCGATGAGCAAGCGGGTTCAACTTCCTACACACCACCCGCCAGCGAAACCACCAATCCGTCAAGTAACGGGCCTCAGTCAATCTCGATCGACTGAATACAGATAAGCAGTTAACTTTTCGATTGCATCAAGTCAACTGTTTCAGTTGACACCCAAATTGTGTGAAAGCGGGCGACATTGTATCGAGCTCGCTTTCCCCGACAACGTAACCGAACTTATATTGTGTACCTATTACCAAATTTTTTTACCCAGCTCAGAATTGTCTTCCAAGTCAATCGATTCCATAGATTGTTGCTTCACACGGCCAGCCATCGCCGCCAACTGCAAACTCATAAAAGCATTCAAATCTTCCAAGTCGCATTTCGCTGACGAGAAAACGTGCGCTATTTCATTTTCGGCTTCCAAGGTCAGATATCCAGCCGCAATAGCTTTTTTTACAACGTCACGAATCACCATGATTTCTAGATTCCTTACTAATTCTCAATGTACAAACAGTCGATTAATTCCTAATTGGAAGTCTTAGAGACGACTTCAGAAAAGTATTGACATTCTCTCAATTCACGAGACTCTTGTTTCACCATTCCCGACATAGTTGCTAGCTGCAAAGTCATAAAAGCATTTAAGTCTTCTAATTCATAGGTGGTGGTGGTTAGCATCCGGCGCAAAAGATTTTCTGCTTCAATAGTCAGATAACCGATGGTCATAGCTTCTTGGGCAAGGTCGCGAATCAGTACCATAAAACTTATTGCTTTCAACATTGGGGTAGCTTCAGTATCGACAATAGCCATGGATTTGACGGTGACGGGTAAGGTCTAGTTTGTGTGACATTGTGGCTTTCATGCAGTGACTGCAACAGTTGTAGACTGTGACTAGCAGTGGAGCTAGATGTGACTTCGATCACAATAGCCTGGAGGGATGGCAAGAAAAATCTGGGTTCCGCCGAAGCCAGAAGTGCTTGGGCATTCTATCTGTGGCACTCTCAAGGACACTCAACGTCTATAATCAGCAAGTTAAATATTTACGACAGACTATGGAACCAACTCATAAAGATTTGCTACAACAAATTGCCGGACTATCGGAAACCTATCCTAGTTTGGCCGATCGACTCGCACACTCCGCCAAGCAACTCCAACAATCGGGCCTTCCTCCGTCAGAAAACTTGCTGCAAGAAATGGTGAGTTACAGTCGCAATTTTTCCGTCGTCCAAAAACAAGCTCTCGAACTCAGCAACAGTGCTCTAGTATCTGGAGAAATTACCTCCCTCCAAGAAATTCAAAACTTAGTCCAGACGCTCGCAGCTTCTGAAGGGAAAGCAGAAATTCGCTCCCAAGCCCTAACAGTGATCGATCGAGTATTAGCGATCGCCCACCGGGAACAAAGCGACTTTGGGCCACTACAATCAGTACATAGTAAAGCCCGCGAGCTTCAGCGCGCCATTGCCGAATCAACCCCAGCCCAACTGCACTCCGATGCAGAATCCTTAGTCAGCGGCAAACACCCAGTGGCGGCAGTGCTCGCCCTCGTCGAACAACAAGATAAACTAGATGACGAACAGTGGGTCATCCTGGAAGAAACCGTCAGCGCCGCCTTTGGTAAACAAATAGCTGTTGCCATTTCCAGAGGCAAATTGACCGTTACCGAAACACAAATCTCCCCTCAAATAGCCCCACCAGCCACAGTTAAACCCGTACCAGCACCAGTTGCTGAACCATTACCAGAAGTCATCGTCATCCCGTCGGGAAAGGTCGCGCCCCCGAAACAAGTTGCAGTGGTGCCAGAAATCAAAATTTTGGAATCACCGGCACCCTCAGCCCCCATGCACGAGGTGATTATTGTTCCCAGCATGGAAATGCCTAAATCTCTCCAGACAAAAAGCTCCGGGAACATTGTCTTTGGGACACCTACGGCGGTGAAACCAGAACCCGTAGAGGGGGCTGTGGGATTAAAAGTTTTGGTGCACATTCAGGGAATTGGCGATCGCACTTTTGGTTCTCAACAATACGCAGGAACCAAAGCTCAAGGGCGGCGCGTCGAAGGATTTCAAGTGAATTTAGAGCCAGCAATTCCCGGCTTAAAAGTCGAGTATATGGCTCACGTTGAAGGTGTCGGCGACACTCCTTGGCTGAGCGAACAGGAATTAGCAGGTTTCCGGGGTAAGGGGAAACGAATTGAAGGATTTGCTCTGCGATTGAGCGGGGACCAAGCTAGTAAATACGACATATTTTACAATGCTCACATTCAGAATATCGGCGACACCAAAGTAGCCTCCAACGGCGAATATTGTGGCACTCGCGGGAAAGCCTTGAGAGTAGAAGGTATCACAGTTTGGGTTGTGCCATCAGCCAAGGCTCAACCAGCCCAACCAGTCAGCTTAAAAGTGTTAACACATATTCAAGGAATTGGCGATCGCACTTTTAGCGATCGAGAATATGCCGGCACTCGCGCTCAAAAGCGTCGCGTCGAAGGGTTTCAGATTAAAATAGACCCTCCCGTCGCCGGTCTCAAATTGCAGTACATGGCCCACGTCGAAGGTGTTGGCGATACCGCTTGGATCGAAGAAGGAGAGTTAGCAGGATTCCGGGGAAAAGCTAAGCGGATTGAAGGATTTGCGGTGCGGCTAACGGGGGCCGAGGCTGATAAATACAACGTACTTTACACTGCTCACATTCAGAATATCGGCGATACTCCCACAACTTCTAACGGTCAATATTGCGGGAGTCGCGGCAAAGGTTTGAGGGTTGAAGGGCTAACAGTTTGGGTTGAGGCTAAGGCTTAACATCAATTCTGGTGACTGTAGGGGTGTTTCATCCCAACTTCGGGTGACTCACCCCCTTTTTGATTTTAGCTAGACAGACGGGAATCCCCACACTATACCGCCTCGGTTAGTGTGGGATGAAAGGCGTGTGAGGTGAGGATTCCATCTGTTCACAATCTCAAAGCATAGCTTTGAGGAGTGGGCGGATGG
>NZ_JBGJZU010000018.1:0-88084 GCF_041354475.1 Microcoleus sp. | reverse complement strand
GCAGTTGGCAGTTGGCAGTTGGCAGTTGGCAGTTGGCAGTTGGCAGTTGGCAGTTGGCAGTTGGCAGTTGTTATTTGTTATTTGTTATTTGTTATTTGTTATTTGTTATTTGTTATTTGTTATTTGTTATTTGTTATCTGTTATTTGTTTTGTTATTTGTCAACCGTCAACCGTCAACTGTCAACCGTCAACTGTCAACTATCTTCCTTCCAACGTTTTAGAGGCACACAATCAATACCCAACTGGTCTAAAGTACGAGCAACCACAAAGTCTACCAAATCCTCAATAGTTTGGGGATTATGATACCAAGCAGGAATCGCAGGCACAATTCTAGCTCCAGCTTCCGCCAAGGTAGTCAAATTCCGCAGGTGAATCAAACTAAAAGGCGTTTCCCTGGGTACGAGTACCAATTTTCGCCCTTCCTTGAGCTGAACATCGGCCGCTCTTTCGAGCAAATCCGAACTCAAGCCAGCAGCCAATTTCCCTAATGTACTCATGCTACAGGGAATAATGATCATCCCTTGGGTGCGAAAGGAGCCACTAGCAATATTAGCACCGACATCTTGCCACGGATGACAGCGGAGTTTGCCCATTTTCGGGACTCCTGCTTGTGCCCGCCAGAATTCCTCTTGAAGCGTTGGTTCTGCGGGCATTCGGATGTTCTGTTCGCTTTGCCAAACCATGTAAGTAGATTTAGATGCTACCAGTTCCACAGCGCGATCGGCTTCCAAGAGATATTTGAGAGTTCGCACCGCGTAAATCAGTCCCGATGCACCAGTAACTCCTAGGATTAGAGGCTTAGCGGGGACTGAAACAAAATTAGTCATGGGCAACGATCCAGCAATAAGCTCATTAATTATACCGCGATCGAATTACCCCAACATTGCCGACTCAATATTACTTATTTACTTCTTCCTTCGCGTCCTTCGCGTCTTCGCGGTTCAATAATACTAATTCTTCTGGCACGAAAGCAGTAAAATTACCAATGTCGCCTTACTCCTGAATATTTTTTGGCTTAATTTTATCTACAATCAACCACAAACCATATCCACCCAGCAGACCGATTATGAGCATAATAGCAAGGGGAAACCTATAGCCACCTGCAACGCCGCCGGATACGGCAAGGAAGTATGCGGCTATGCTAACCAGCGTTATCGTTGCCCTATTTTTCAGGAACTTACGCAGCTTTTCTAAGTAGAGTTGGGTTTCGCTATCGCTCTACCCAACCTACAAAATAAAAAGGGTTAACCGTCAACAATCAACTGTCAACAATCAACTGAGTTATTCATCATCATCAAAAGCTTGACTACCGCCACCGACAGCAACTAAATCAATTTGCTGGCGATAGTAGTCAACACTCTTAACTTGAACTTCTACCCGATCGCCCAAACGGTACTGATTGCGGTTTTTGCGGCCGACTAGAGTTTGTTGGCGCGATCGATATTCGTACCAATCATCTTTCAAGGAAGAAACGTGCACCAATCCTTCAACACGCAGAATCTCACTCTCCGGCGGCCGCACCTCAATTTCCACAAAGAAACCATAGGATTGTACACCTGTAATCAAACCCTGGAAAGTTTGACCGGTACGTTCTTTCATCAATCCGGTTTTCTTCAAGCCTTGCAAATCGCTTTCAGCGTCCTCAGCAACCCTTTCCCGTTCCGTCAGGTGTACGACTACTGATGCGAACTCCGTCTCAAATTCGTGGTGTAAGTCTGGGGGGAGAACATTCCAAGTAATTTGGCCGTGACAGGAGGAATGGTGCAGGTCAACTTTTTCCTTGGCCCGTGTGGTACGGCTGCTGCGGCCTTGCTCGAATACTGCTTGCAACAATCGCAGCACCAGTAAATCTGCATAGCGAGATAGTGGGGAAGTACAGCGCGTGTAACCTTCTGCCAAAGCTAAACCGAAGTGTGGCTTGGGTGTTGTGCTGTAAACCGCCGGCTTCATGGTGTCTTCCAGGAGGTAGGTGAGCACTCTTTCGGATTTCAATCCGGCAAACTGCTGGGTAAATCGCTGAAAGTCTAGGGGCAGAACTTCTTCTTCGTTTTCCAGATACAGTTCGCCTCCGAGGTTGTTGGAAAGTTTGATGAACTCTTGAATGTCTGCATGATCTGGCATGGGCTGGACGCGGTAAATTCCGGGGACTCCCAAGGCTTGCAGGTGGGTGGCTACGGCTTGGTTGGCGAGTACGACTAATTCAGATACGGCAGACTGGGCTGGGGGGGCGATCGCAAATGCTCCCAATTCCCCTTCATCGTCGAAGTGAGAGTTGGCGTCGGGCAAATTTAGTTCAAAAGCTCCTCGCTGGAGCCTCGCCTTTCTGGCTGCCTGGGAGGCTGCGGAGATTTGCTCTAGGAAAGGACGAAGGGCTGTGGATAAAGGCTGAGTTTCGTCATCGGAGGTCGATGCCAGAATTGCTTCTGCTTGGTGATAGCTGAGCTGGTAGTCAATTTGAATGACGCTGGTTTGAATGGAGTATTCAACCAGTTCCCCTGATTCGTCAAGGGTGAGCAACACGCTGAAGGCCAGTCGTTCGGTGTCTGGTAGCAAAGAGCAGCGCTCGTGGACGATGGATGGTAGCACGGCGATGATTTTGTCTCCCAGATGGGCTGCTGTGCCTCGCTTGCGGGCTTCTCGGTCGATCGGGGTTTCGGGTTGCACGTACTCAGCGACATCGGCGATGTGAATTCCGACTTGCCAACCTCCCGATTTCAGGGTTTCAATGGAGAGAGCACGTTCCACAGGCGGGTCCCACAGGAATGAGGCTGGATCGAATTCGTTTTCGGCTGTGGGAGAGAAACTTTCTGGCTCGGTTTCTGGGACATCATAATTTTTGTCGCTGTTGGTTTCTCCCGGTTCGTTGTTGCTGAAAGTGACTGTGAGGATGTTACGCAAATCCAGGCGTTTTTTGATGTCGGTTTTTTTGAGTTTGCTGGGTAAATTTTCGGCTGCTTTGATGACTGCTGGGGGAAACGATCGCGGTAAGTCGTGTTTGCAGCATACGATGTCGAGGTCGTCGGCGGCTTCGGCGTCGGAACCTAGTACCTGTACTACTTTTCCGACTGGGCGGTGGGTGCCTAGGGGATAGCGTTTGACTTCGACGTGTACCAGGTGGTCGATCGCCTCTTGCAGATTGGTACCGTTTGCCAGTAAGTCTAGTTCAAATAGCAGGCGATCGTCGAGGGGAATTGCTCTGTAGCTGAGTCGGCCGGTGGGGGTGGCTGTTTGCTTGACTCTGGCTAGTACCGAGGGGTTGGCGCGTTCGAGTATCAACATCACTTCGCCTTCGGGGGAACGGCGGCGGCTACCTTCTTTGATGATTTTGACTAAGACTCGATCGCCATTCCATGCTGTTGAGAGATGACTTTCCCGCACGTAAACGTCTTCTGAACCTTCGGCGTCTTGAATTGCGAAGCAAAATCCTTTGCTGGAACAGCGCAGTTTTGCTTCTACCACATCGTCTTCAGTTACTCGGCGATATCGACCTTTGTCTTTGACTAAAATCCCAATTTTCTCTAGAGCTTCTAATGCGATTTGAAGTTTGAGTTGACTGGTGACATCATTGCAATCGAGTTTTTTCTCTAATGCTTTGGGAGCCACTAATTTGTCTTCTGTAAAATTGGCCAACAGTGCAGCGATAGAAAATTCCATGTAGCGATCGATCCTCTTTTTTCCAGCAATTAGTCTAATTTTGGCGAAATCCGCCACGCTCTTTCCCGCTTTCGCTGTGCTTACACGCCCTAGATCTGGCGGGGGTTAGTTAGGTGTAGACAAGCACAGCCACCTAGTTTGAGCGCGGGATTTTTTTAGGAAATTCTCTCCCGACTCTGGTGGTGGCAAATTTTCTGCTGTCTGTCTTCAACTGACTTCTGACGGTGCAGAAAACTGTCTCTTACCCTTACTACTTTTGCTTAGTTGCTTTGCCATTTCCGATAGGTAGAAATGACCTGACGGTGGCTGTTAGCTTAAACCGCGGGATGTGGCATGGGGTTTAGTGGCGTGAAAGGTTGCGCGGATGATTCACCTTTAATTTATTGTATGTTGAATAGGTGCTTTCAGAAAATTGTTTTTTCGCTGATTGTACTACACTTAAGCCATAAGCCCCATCTGGTTTCGGGGTCAAAACATTATGTTTGCTCAATTTCGCGCCCTTTATCCCACTGGACAGTTAATTTGTGAATTGCTGACTGTTCATCACGGCAAGTTTGTGGTTCGCTGTCTGCTTCAGGTTGATGGCAAAACTCTCGCTACAGGTATGTCGGCTGCTGAGTCGGTTGAGGATGCTGAGGACCGCGCTCGGTTGCGATCGCTCGCTGTCCTTGGATTTGATCCGGCTCAACCTCCGACGATCGCCCATGTTTCTCCGCATCCCGTAGCACCTCCGGCTCCCGTAGCACCTCCGGCTCCCGTGGCACCTCCTGTGTTAGAAAGGCCTGTTACTACTGACAATTTTGCTTTACCACATCAGAGCAATTTTGTCAATACTCCATCGCCATTAATCGAAGAGGCGATCGCACCGATACCGGAACCGTTGCCCCCTATGGTCGATCGAACTGTGACAGCCTCTAGAGAGGAATTTGACTCCGATGCTTGGCTGTCTTCCAGCTACGGCGCACCGATTCAGGAACGGGAGATGCCAAGGGCTAGCCAAACTGAAATTTTACAGGGGGCTGCCGAAGTTAGGGAGTTGGAACCAATTGCGGTTGGGATTCCGAGTGATGCGATCGAGGATATTTCTGAGACGATCGCCCAAGTCGAAGCCACCATGAAGCGCCTGAAATGGACTAAAAAACAAGAAACTGACTGTCTGCAACAAAATTACGGTAAACTATCCCAGGCACTGCTGTCTGCGGGCGAGTTGGTAGACTTCCTAGAATACCTGGAAATCTACAGCAGAACCACTGATGAAATCAAGCGCTTGGGCTGGAGTCCCAGTCAAGGAAAGGATTATCTCAAACAAGGTTACGGTAAGGAAGCGCGACACTTCTTAAGTAGGGAGGAATTGTTTGACTTTCTGCAATATCTGGAATCTTTACCTTAATAACGTAAGTAAAGCCACTTAAAAAAACAGAATAGAACTCTTGTAAAAGTCAAATTTATCCCCCTTAGTCCCCCCTTATTAAGGGGGGAAACAACAATAATATTACCCCCTCCCCTTAGTAAGGCTATGCTTTATAAACATCTTTCTTAACAATAAAGTTGACAAAAGTAACTACCAATCTTCTCAATCCACGCCACAAGGTTTTAACTCCCGGAAAACCATCATCTTTTCTGCCCAAAAAACCTCCCAATTTAGCAATCCAACCAACCGCTTACCCTAAAGTTGGTGGGTAAAAATGAGAATAACTTTTGTGATAAATTGTTGCATAAAGAGCCTGCCATTCTGGAGGTTATAACATAGCCCGATGCCCGATACTTCGACTACCCTGGACACAAGTGCCCCATGCCCTATTACCATTATTCCATTAATCCTAATTTTCGCAATCGCGAACGAATCGCCCCAGATTGTCTCTGAAATTTCTTGGCTAATTCGCCAATTTTTTGACCGCTAGCATATTCATTCTTCAACTTCTCATCTTCTTCTCGACTCCACTTGACATAAGCTCTGGGATACTTCTGTCTAATTTTTTCAACATCATAGCTTTTAGGTCGATCGCCTTTTAAGCCGGAATCCAAATTTCGGTTGATTTCCCCGCCGTGACGCTCTACCGCCTCCTGTACCTGGTTAGGAATAGTAGCAATTTCTTGGGATAGCTCACCCAAAGCCTTTTCTACTTGTTGCTGAAGTTCTGTTAGCTGTCGTTGTTGCAAATTTCCCCACTGCGGCAGTTCGTTGATAAATTGCTGCAAATCGAGAATGATTGTTGTTAAAGTTTCGACTTGTTGTAACTCTGGCCGCTGTTTGAATTGGCGGCTGGTAATTTCGATCTCGGTTTGAATCATTTTCATGGTTTTTTCTAAAATTATTAACCGCTGACGCATATTTTCAACGGCTGAAATTAAAGAATGTACGTTCTCTCCCGGTTGAGCATTGATATTTTCGTTGGCTGTTTGCGGGAGAGCTTGATCTAAGGATTTTACGGCAATTTGTAATTGTTCGATCGCGCGATCGGTTGTTGTCGCGTGTCGATCTACCCGATCGAACGTTGAAGCCGTACTCATCCTAATTTGCTGCTGCAACTTCTGTCGATTCACAAAATTCAACAGTAGCGCAATGGCGATCGGCACCTGGGCATAAATGCTCTGCTGGAAAACCAAACTAGCCGCTAATCCAACGGCAGAGACCGCCAAAAAAAACAATTCAGCAGTTTCTGACAAATTGGTCAATTTGGGATTTTGGATTTTGGTTTTTGAATTGGATGAGGACATATGTTAAATGGGAATTGCGAATTGGGAATTGCGAATTAGAAATTAGTAATTGATACTTGGTAGGCTCTACATTACCTAATTTAAAATTACTATCGGTTTTTGATGTATCTAAATCTACTTAAATATATTAAACCTGCAAAATTAATCGAGCTAAAGAAAAATAAATTAAGACACCGAGGACATCAACTGCGGTAGTTATAAAGGGTGCGGACATCAAAGCCGGGTCTAAACCCAAAGAACGAAATAAAAAGGGCAAAGCTGAACCTGCAATCGAAGCTAACATTGCGATCGCCAACAAACTGATCCCTACTGCGATCGCCACTGCTAAATTCCCTTGCAGAATATAAGCCCAAACAGTGGCCACCGTCCCCAATATAGCTCCTAGCAGCGCTCCCGCCATCCCCTCGCGGACAATTATTTTCAACGGCCCCATGGCTGTAATTTCATCGGTGTTCAAACCGCGAATTACCACCGTTGAGGACTGGGCTCCCACATTACCTCCCGTACCTGTCAGCAATGGAATAAAGGCTGCTAGAGCTACAACTTGCTGCAAAATATCTTCTTGAGCTCGAATAATTGCCCCCGTAACAGTATTAGTTAAGAGCAACACAAATAGCCAAACTACCCTTTTGCGAGCAACGGTGATTAAATCGGTCTGAAAATAATTGTCACCGCCGGACTGAACACCGCCCAAGGTATAAATATCTTTGGCTGCTTCTTGTTCCAAAATGTCGATCGCATCATCCACTGTAATAATACCGACGAGACGCTGTTCCCGGTCTACTACCGGCACTGCCAAAAAATCATAACGCTGGATCAGCCTAGCGACTTCTTCTTGGTCAGTACCAGTTTGAACTGAAACCACCTCGCGAGTCATAATTTCACCGACAGTTTTGTCCAGGGGAGAAGTGACTAAATCCCGCAAGGACAAAATACCCGTTAAACAGCGACCGGCATCGGTGACATAAAGAGAATAAATTGTTTCTGTAGTCTTAGCCAAAGATCGGATTCTATCTAAAGCTTGGGTGACGGTAAAGCTTTCTTTGAGAGAGATGTATTCTGGGGTCATAATCCGACCGGCGGTACTAGCTTCGTAACCCAAAAGTTGAGCCGTAGCTTCCCGTTCCGTTGGGCTCAATTCACCCAACAGCCGACGGACTAATATTGCCGGCAGTTCGTCAAATAGTTTAGCGCGATCGTCCGGTGACATTTTGTCTACAATGTCAATAACTTCTTGGCGTTTGAATTTTTCACACAGAGACTGCTGGACGCTGGAGTCGAGATATTCGTACACTCCGATGGCTTCGTCTTTAGCCAGCAAACGAAAAGCGATCACCTGCATAGTTTCTGGTAAACCTTCGATGGCTTCAGCGATGTCAGCTTCCTGCACCGGCTGCAAAATCGCTTTTGCTCCTGTCCAGTCTCCTTGTTCCAGCAGGGCCTTTAATTGCGATCGGACTAATTCCCGCAATTCTTTTCGCGCGTAGGTCGGTAGCGAAGATAATTGATAATTGTTTTCCGTCACTGGCCACCCTCCTAAACCTGTGTTGCCCGCGTTTCTACATCCAGTCTATAACCTATTGACACCCATGGTTACAGTTATCAGACTTATAATGAGGAGAAACTATGTTAATTTTTAAATGCCTCACCATCTCAATCAAAATGTATCCTACAAATCATGTTTCTTGGTGTTATTTTTGGTAAGTAAGTCCTCCTAATTAAATGCAAGATCCAAATCGCTCAAAAGCTTACTGGCTTGCTATTTTTCACATCGATGTTCCCCCCTTGGGGGGGGCAGGGGGGGGTGGCCTCTTCCTTCTTCCTTCTAATTAAATGTAACTGCTTAAACCAACAATTGATATTTTTCTTGTGCTAAACGGTAAAGCGGACGCCACACTAAACGGTTAGTTAAGACAACCAACAGCGACATCACAGAAGTAGCAGCCAACAACAAGGGAAAATTACCGGAAGCTGTCGCTTGAGAAATAGTTTCTCCCAAACCCTCAGTCATAATTATTTCACCTTTAAACTGCACGTATTCACTAACAATACTGGCATTCCAAGCACCACCAACCGCCGTAATAATCCCTGTAATTAAATAGGGGAATATTCCCGGCAATATTAAATTTGTCCACCGCTGAATCAGGGAGAGTTTATAAACTTGTGCAGCTTCAAATAACTCAGAAGGTATTGCTTGAGCACCGGCAATTACATTAAACAGTAAATACCACATAGTACCTAACATCATCAAGGCCACGGAACCAATTTGTAAGCCACCACCCGCGTGAATTAAAGCTAGTAATAATACTGGGAATAAAGCCGTTGCTGGTACAGAAGCGGCTATTTGTACTAAGGGTTGCAAAATCTGAGCTAAACGCGGATTTCGACCGATCGCCACTCCGACTGGTACTGTCCACAACAGCGATAAAAACAGGGCGCAGATGACTCGCAAAGCTGTGAAAATTGCACCTCCAATCACTTTTTGCCAGTCGCCCAAACTCAGCATTCGCAGCAACAGCACGGCTTCCCAAGTTCCCCAAAGCACAATCACAGCAAACCCGCTGACAAATATCCAATTAATCCAATTACCAAGGGGATTTGTTTGTTGGGGATTTTTGGGTAAACTAGCTGGTGCAAAAGCTCTGGCTAAACCGCGATCGAAATTGTCCCCGATCGGCGCAATTCGAGATTTCAACATCCGCAGCGTCGCCGATCGCCTGAAAAAATCCAAGACATTGGACTGAGGTACATTGGCCGCTTCCACAGCTTGATATTTAAACTTTTCTGCCCAAGCAATCAAAGGCTGCCATACAAAAAAATCAATGGCTACAATCACACCGATTAAAACTGCTAAGCCCCAGCCGATCGCACCAAAATTTCCTTCATTAGCCGCCTTACCCAAATAGGAACCAAGTCCCGGCAGTTGAAAGTTTTTGTCTCCCAAAGTAAAAGACTCGATCGCAATCAAAAAGAACCAACCCCCAGCTACGGACATGACGCTATTCCACACCAGCCCGATCGCACCAGCGGGTAACTCTAGAGTCCAAAACTGCTGCCAAGCATTAAGTCGGTAAACTTTAGCAGCTTCCTTAAGTTCTTGGGGAATGCCAGAGAGAGACTGATAAAAGCTAAAGGTCAGATTCCAAGTCATTCCTGTAAATATGAGGATAACTGATGCTATTTCTACGCCGATTCTTTGACCGGGAAATAAAGTGATTAGGGCTAAAACTACTCCAGGCAAAAAGGATAGAACCGGAATTGATTGTAAAATATCTAATAACGGAATTAAGATTTTAGCAACTAGGGGAGAACGGTAAGCAGAATAAGCATAAACTAAGGTAAAAAGTAGAGATAAGAAATAAGCTATTGCCATCCGTAAAAGAGTCTGGGCTGTATATATTGGCAAGACACTTAGTGTTGTCTCTATTTTAAAATTAGGGTTGTAGTCACCAGTGAATTGAGATGCTGTTTGGACAATTACTAAAATTAGAGAGAAGATTGCTAGAATTAGCAAGCCATCTTGCCAAGTCCAAGTTGACCGTTCTAAGGTTTTATTAGCTGGTGTTAGAGGTCTTGTCATAAGAATTGGTTATTAGTTAGTGGTTAGTGGTTATTGGTTATTGGTTATTGGTTATTGGTTATTGGTTAGTCGTTATTGGTTATTGGTTATTGGTTAGTCGTTATTGGTTATTGGTTATTGGTTATGAGTTATTGGAGGCAGAGCCTCCTGGTATGTATTCCCAGGCAGAGCCTGGGAACAAGACTCAACAGTTAACAGTCAACTGTCAACTGTCAACTGTCAACTAATTACTCACCTTTATCTTCCGATTCTAAGAAAATTTCGCCTCCCGGTTCGTCATAACTATACAACTCAGCATACCGACCCCAGTCAATAGCAGTTTGCAATTGGCGCATTGCTTCTTTGGGGCTAAAGTGGGCTTCCAGAATATCCAAAATCAATTCTTCAGAAATGCGGTGATTCCGCTTGGACTGAAGCATTCGCGAAATCTGCTGTACTAGGCGAATATTCCCCAGAATTTGGGCACGAACAATTTGTTTGCGCCGATCTATCCCACCAGCAATGAACTCCAAACCAACAGCAGTCAAGAAGAGGTCTCCTTCTTGGATTGCTAGAAAATCCATTAATTTTGCAGCTTCAACGATCGGCAAAATGTCGTCAACCTCTAACATTAATTCTTGACCAAGCCGATAGAGGTCTTTCTCTTTGCGGTCTTCTAATAGTTCTAAAAGACCTGCAACAGCGCCAATTCGTACTTGGGGGAGGGATTGGTATTGAGCGCTTTGAGGGGGTTGAGGTTGAGATAAAGTAGTGTCTGGCTGCGGGACAGTTTCGCAACTCAAATCGGGATTGGTCAGAATTTTGTAAACTTGGTCTACGATGGCTTGAAATTGCGGAGTTTTGCGATCGCGATAGTGCGGCAAAGTGACCGTCAACTCGGCGCGAATTCGCCCCGGATTGCGACCCAAAACTACAATCCGATCTGCTAATATTACTGCTTCCTCAATCCCGTGAGTCACGATTAACACTGCTTGAGTTGGAATCTTTTTTTCTAGCCACAAATCTAATAACTCAAACCTCAAGTTTTCTGCTGTTAGTACATCTAAAGCTGAAAATGGTTCATCCATGCAGAGCAATTCTGGTTCCACCGCCAAAGCTCTAGCAAATCCCACCCGCTGTCGCATACCACCAGAAAGTTCTTTCGGATAAGCATTTTCAAATCCGTCCAAACCGATAATATCAATCATTCGCAAAGCTTTTTGTCGGCGCGGTTCTGGCAATTCTCCTTTAGCTTTTAAGCCTAATTCTACATTTTCTAGTACCGTCAGCCAGGGATAAAGGGCAAAGTTTTGAAAGACAATTGCTATCCCTGGATTTAATCCGACCAAAGGACGATTGTGGTAAAGAACTTGACCCGCACTCGGCGGTATCAGTCCAGCAATCATCCGCATTAATGTTGATTTCCCAGAACCAGATGGGCCGAGAAGGGCTACTATTTCCCCCGATCGCAATTCTAAATCAATTGGCTCTAAAATTGAGATTGTTTGACCGTTGGGTTGTTGGTAAACCTTACTGACACCTTCTAAGGTAATGAGGCTTTCTGTTGCTATTTTAACTACCACAACTAAACCTCCTCTGTTTTGTTGAAATTAGTCAGTTGTTAGTTGTCGATTGTCAGTTGTCAGTAGCCAAAACTCCCGAAAAAGGACAATAGATATTTGTCCGCAGGCACGAGTCCGCGTCGGGGAGTCTGACAATTTATTATTGGGTTCCCATAGCTATACCTTATAACGTCATTTTTAGCAAGACCTGTTTATCTATTTGCCAATTCGCCCTAGAATGATACCTAACTGAACTGCAATTACTCCTAGTATGGCACTACCGGCCCAATAAAAAGTGGCGACGCTGTAAGAACGATCGCGCCACAAGATATTTGTCTCTAAACCGTAAGTAGAAAAAGTAGTATAAGCACCCAAAAAGCCCGTTGTTACCATTAACCGAACTTCTAGAGGAATCATCGCCCCTCGTTGAGATGCGAGGGTAATAAAAAATCCCATAGCCAAGCAACCAGTAATGTTAATCAAAAAAGTTGCGTAGGGAAAAGCAGTACCAAAACGGCTGGCAAACCATAATGTGATATAATATCGGCTCAAAGCGCCTGCGACTGCACCGAAACTAATGGCGATCGGAACTCGGAAATTGGGGTCTTGCCACATAAAAATAAATGATAGTGGACAGTTGACTGGGGACAGTTGACTGGGGACTGAGTACAAATCACCAATCAATTCAATAATAGATATCAATATTCTGATTAGATGTTACAATGAATTCAGGCGCTACATATCCAAATTTAGGGCGAGCATTGATTCAGGCGCTACATATCCAAAATCTACCTGCGGGTTGTGGATTTTTTATAAAACGTTTGCTAAGGAGGAGAGAATTCCTATGACAGATCCAAATATGAACGAAGAAACAATCATAGATGTAACTCCCGAAACGACTGCGATCGTCAAAAAGGAGATGCCAAATGCTACAGAAGAAACGATCGCAGAAACTGCTGTATTATTTGAAGCAATTAAAAAACGCGCCGCAGCAGAAGTACAAGCAGCAGGCGATCTCACCCGTGAGGCTTACTTAAAAGCTGTGCACAAAGCCCAGTTAGCCCTAGCCAAAAATAAGACCATCGCCAAAGAAAGAATGACAGATGCAGTGGGGCTGATTCAAAAAGAAGCAGAGAAAAATTGGCTGGTGGTTGATGCGATCAAAACTCGCGCGCAATCACAAGTGCAAGATGCTGGCGTTGTCAGTCGCGAGGCCTATTTGAAAGCGGTTCGCCAAGCGCGAGAAGCGGTAGAACAAAATAAGTTGATCGAACGCGATCGCATTGAACAAGCTGTGGACCAAATTCAGAAACAAACTGAAAAAAATTGGCACGTTGTGGTTGGGGAAATTGAGTCGATCGGCAGTCGCTTGACGGATGCGTCGAAGTCTGCATTCCAGGCGCTAACCAAGTTTTTTGATAAAAAGCATTAAACTCAAATTTGGCACCCTTTTAAGCCACAGGCAAGATCGCTGTTCGACAAAGATTGAATTTTCTTGTGTAACAGGCATCTTGCCTGTTCACAAAAGGTTTCGACATCAAGCGCTATAATCAGAAAGCTTTATTTTTAGTCCACAAACCCCCAACCATGAGAACTTACTACTGCGGCGAACTGCGAAGCGAACACATCGGAAAAACTGTAACCCTTTACGGATGGGTGGATCGCCGCCGCGATCATGGCGGGGTGATTTTTCTGGATTTGCGCGATCGATCGGGCTTAGTGCAAATTGTCAGCGATCCCCAACGCACGCCAGATTCCTATCACGGGGCTGAGGCTTTGCGCGGCGAATACGTGGTGAGAATTACAGGTAGAGTCACCAGTCGCCCCGCAGATTCCCTCAACCCTAAATTGCCTACGGGTGAAGTAGAAATTTATGCTGATGAGATTGAGTTGTTGAATGCGGTGCGGAAACAGTTACCGTTTCAACTTTCGACGGCGGATAATGAAAGCGTGCGGGAAGATTTGCGCCTGAAATATCGCTATTTGGACTTGCGGCGCGATCGCATGAGTCGCAATTTACAGCTTCGCCACCAAGTAGTCAAAGCCATGCGCCGCCACCTCGAAGATGTGGAAGGTTTCATGGAAATTGAAACACCGATTTTAACTCGCGCCACTCCCGAAGGTGCGAGAGATTATTTAGTTCCCAGCCGCGTCAATCCCGGTGAATGGTATGCTTTGCCGCAGTCGCCGCAGTTGTTCAAACAATTGTTAATGGTGTCTGGTTTTGACAGATATTATCAGATTGCTCGCTGCTTCCGCGATGAAGATTTGCGCGCCGACAGACAGCCGGAATTTACGCAATTGGACATGGAAATGAGTTTCATGTCTGTGGAAGAAGTGATCGAATTAAATGAAGGTTTAGTCTGCAATATTTTTCAAAGTGTGAAAGGCGTAGAATTGCCTTGTCCTTTCCCGCGTTTGACTTACGCAGAAGCGATGGATCGCTACGGTAGCGATAAACCCGATACTCGCTTCGGTATGGAATTAGTCGATGTTTCCGATTTGATGAAAGATTCGGGATTTAAGGTGTTTTCCGGTGCAATTGCTGCGGGCGGAATTGTGAAAATTTTGCCAATTCCGGGCGGGAATGATGCGATTTCTAACGTGCGAATTAAACCGGGTGGCGATTTGTTCAAGGAAGCCAGCGAAGCCGGTGCGAAGGGATTAGCTTATATCCGGGTGCGGGAGAATGGCGAAATTGATACGATCGGCGCAATTAAGGATAATTTGACTGAAGCACAAAAACAGGAGTTGCTCGATCGCACTGGCGCGAAACCAGGTCATTTGTTGTTATTTGCAGCCGCTGATGCAATAACTGTCAATAAGACCTTAGATAGATTGCGTTTGTTTGTCGGGAACGAATTGGGATTTATTGACAAAGACAAGATGAATCTGCTATGGGTGACAGATTTCCCAATGTTTGAATGGAACGCCGACGAGAAGCGTTTGGAAGCATTACATCACCCGTTTACAGCCCCGCATCCCGACGATATTGCCGATTTGAAAACAGCGAGAGCTCAAGCTTACGATTTGGTATTAAACGGTACAGAAATCGGCGGCGGTTCTCTGCGGATTTACCAGCGGGAAGTTCAGGAAAAGGTGTTTGAGGCGATCGGCTTATCCACTGAGGAAGCTTACAATAAGTTCGGCTTTTTGTTGGATGCGTTTGAGTACGGAACCCCTCCCCACGGCGGCATAGCCTACGGTTTGGATCGGTTGGTGATGCTGTTGGCTGGCGAGGAGTCGATTCGCGATGTCATGGCGTTTCCTAAGACGCAGCAAGCCGGGTGTTTGTTGACAAATGCGCCGTCTAGTGTGGATGAGAAGCAGTTGAAGGAGTTGCAAGTGCGATCGACTTATGTACCTAAGTCATAAGTGTATGAAACACCTTGACAATTTAACCATCCAACAGAGTGATGCTGAGTGACAGAGATTATTGAGTATGTATACTCACTATTTTCTCGGATGATTCACTCTCTCGCCACTCAATCCGTGTACGCTGCCCGTTGGGGGGTGCAAGATCTCAGTTTTAACTGAGATCTTGCAGCAATGTTAATAAAGGGATTTTCGATGGGGGAGGGCGGGTTTATTTAACCTGTTTGCAAGCTTTAAAGTCCTTGGCGAACCCGCCCCTACAGATTCTTGAGAATGGTGCAATATCTCAGTTAAAACTGTTAAGTACCACAGCTTATCAGCCTTTGCAGAACAGCCGAAAGCCTCTGCACTTGGTTAAATACCCCATCATCCCCATCAACAGTAATGTAGGGAAAATGCCCTATATAAATTAATTTACCAAAAGCGTCTAGGTCTCCTTGTCCTAACCACCCCACTTTGTGCGCAAAGCATGTTTGAGCAAGTTCCACACTGGGCATATTACTGCAATCCACAAGAAGGATCTTCTGTTGGACGGTGAAACCAAATTTTCCGTCACTGCTTTCGACCCACAAGCGATCAATCTGATTCAACACTTCGCAGGGAAAGTCTATTGTGCTTTCCGCTCCTATCCCTTTCTCCTTTTTCATTAATTCTATCGTTTCTTGGTTAGCAGCTTTCCAGTATTTTGCTTTTAGTAAACCCGCTAATCTGGAATATTTGGCAGGAAGTGAAGGACTGGGTGGGTTTAGCGGAGTCGGTTGTGGACTAGGAGAATCTGAACTGGAAGGAGAAGGTCGAGGTGGTTGAGGGCTAGAGGGTGTATCTGAAGTGGGTGACGGGGAAGTCTGTGGTGATCGACCTAAAAATTGATTGGCAAGGGTTACTCCCACCACGCCTACGCTTGCTGGAATTACCAATTTGAGAAACTGTTGTCGGGTCAGTGCGCGGGGTACCGGAGGTTGTTTTGATCCATTTATGGGTGGCGAAGATCGCGACTTTGGAACTGGTTCTGGAGAAGGATTAGAGGTCGTGCTTGGAAAGACCGGAGTTGCAGAAGGTCGCTGAATACCTAGATTTTGCAGAGCTTCGATCGCCTCCATATCTTGACCCGAAGCCGCTGCATTGATTCGTATCCAGAGCCGTTGTGCCAGATCCCAATCTTGTTGTCTCTCAGCACGATAGGCATCATTCTTCAACGTTGCAATATCAGCAAGACTGGCGTGTTGGGGCATTAAAATCAGGTGTGATCGGTTCAATGGTTCGGCGATCGTATAAGGGATTTGCCTAGCCTTTCCCAAATACTGACTGATCAGAGTTGGAACTCGATTTTCGAGATACTGATTTAACCGCTCTACAGTGGCACATCTGCCCCGAATGCCTAATCCCTCAAGCAGGGCATGGGTAAAGGCTCCTTGGGTAATTGCCTCCAGTTCATAGGAGTATTGATCGGGACTGCAAGAGAAGAAGCTAATCACTCCTGTTTGACGGGCTTCTGCTTCAGTCTGCCTGCCGATACCTTCCCCGCTTTTCTTGCCACTACTACGACAGGCATCTAGAATCATCACTGCGTTATCGGCTCCACAACTCCGCAGGTAGTTAGTGATGGTATTTGTAGAGATGCCTGTGTTTTCAATATCTTCTGGATCGCCGTCTAGGGGCATCAGATAGTCTTGTCCATTGTGCGGAATCCCATGCCCACTGAAGAAAAACCAGAAGTTGTCGCCATCTTTCATAAATGGTGTTGCAAATATCTGACGCAAAACCCGTAGAAGATTAGCGCGGAAAGGCTCGGTGGGTTTACCGCTAATGGGAGGAGAGTCATCGGTAAACAAGAAGATGCGATCGAATTTGGCTTCTTGCATTAAAAAGCTATGTATTGTTTCTGCATCCCGCTTGGCATACTTCAGTGGTTGCAAAAATCGATACTGGTTAATCCCAATGACGATCGCCCAATTGCTTGCCATTTACTTCTTATCCAATCTTGTGAATTTGAGTTTGATTGCTCCTTTTCCGGTGGCTTTTCCTCCTGCTACTAATTTAACTTCCCCTTCCCCGCTGATTTCAACGGATAGCTCTACCTCATCCAGTTTCATGCCTGATTCCGAGCCGATTTCCCGATCTACCTGTTTGAACAAGCGTCCGATCAGGTGCAAGAATTGAGCCATATTTTGCTCTAACTGGGCAACTGGCAACCGAACTTCCTTCAGGCTGGAGATGCGTTTGCGAACCTCTTCACCCCATCCTCGTTGTCCTTCGATGGGAACAGAAGCTTCATCAGCTTCATCGGTTACGATCACAATGTAGTCTTCTGTCATAAACGCTAAGTTTAAAAGTTTCCCTGTTGTTCATAGGTCGAGCAAACCGCAAGGGTTTAATTCTGGGATTATTATAACTTAGCCAACTGGACACCGGACAAATCGCCATTAGATATAGGTAGCCTGAGCGATCGCCTTGTTAGGGTGACAACTGACGCAGCAAGCCGGGTGTTTGTTAACAAATGCGCCGTCTGGCGTGGATGAGAAGCAGTTGAAGGAGTTGCAAGTGCGATCGACTTATGTAGCCAAGTCATAGGTATCTAAAACACCTTCAATGAATAGTGGATGGGTGGCGAGAAACCGGGTTTTTTCCAGAATACTTCGCCACACCTCCCAGAAACTGCGAAAAACCCGGTTTCTTTGGTTTGTGGGTTATCAGAAACCGGGTTTTTTCCGAGAATACTTGGTTGTCATCAAACTAAAAACGCTATAATTATCATAATCAAAAATAGGTAAAAACGATGTCAACAGTTTATCGTTTAAAAGCCAGTGAACTCGATATTAATTTTTTAGAACAAATCAAAGCGACTTTTGGGAATAAAGAGATTGAAATAATTGTTTCTGAGTGTGATGAAACTGAATATCTTTTGCAATCAGAAGTCAACAAGCATAAACTTTTGCAAGCTATTGAAAATGTTAAAGAGCGAGAAAATTTAGTTGAAGTTAACTTACAGAATTTGCAATGAGCAGAAAAATTGTTTTTGAATCCTCTGCTTTTGCAGATTTTAATGAATGGGCAAAATTAGACAAAAAGATTTATCGCAAAATTGTAGAATTAATTAAAGATATAGACCGATCGCCCTTTGAAGGATTGGGTAAACCTGAACCTCTGAAATACGAGTTAAGTGGTTTTTGGTCTAGGCGTATTGATAACGAACATCGTTTAGTTTACCAAGTCACGGAGGTCGAAATTGCGATCGTGGCTTGCAAGTATCATTACACTGATTTATGAAACACATTGATAATTTAACCATCCATCGGTTCCGAGGCCTGCGAGATTTGAACTTGCAGGGCTTGGGCCAGATTAACATTTTGGTTGGCGGGAACAACTCAGGCAAAACCAGCGTTTTAGAGGCGATATCAACCTATTGTCGGCCCTTAGATCCCCTGGAATGGCTAAACACATCGTGGCGGCGAGAAATCAAATCCTCTCGTAAACCCCAGCTAGATGCCCTTAGATGGCTGTTTCCTCAAAACAGTGAAGTTTCTCATATCCATGTCTACGAAGGAGAAACTTATGTTTCCAGTAATGGCGCTTTTCCTGTCACAGAATTGAGAGCAATTTACCGGGAATTTGAAGGATTTTCCGAGTTTACAGATAAAGAAAATAGCTCAGAATCTCAACTAGAAATTGATGACATAGAATTTGATAATATTCTCCGAGGTGCTGAGTTAGAACTCAAAGTAGCAACAACTTTTGGTCATGAAGAATTATCAGTAAGTTTTGAAATCTGGGAAAATCAGCGTTTTATTAACCGAAAAAATCGTTCAACTGCTGTACTGCCAATTGATACAGTAACACCATTCTCTCACCGTATAGAACAGTTACAAGTTAGCTTACTATCAGAAGCTATTTTTCTAGGTATTAAGCCCCAAGTCATAAAATTACTTCAACTGATGGATTCAGAAATTACTGATTTAGTAATTTTGTCGCCAACCGGCAAACGTCCTAGTCTATATATAGACCACAAGCGTGTAGGTATTTCACCGCTAAGTGCTTTCGGTGATGGAGTTCGGCGTTTGCTATTTATTGCTTTAACGCTGGCAAAAGTTCAAGGTGGAGTTTTACTGATTGACGAAATAGAAACAGCAATTCATACTGAAGCACTTAGCAGTTCCTTTGCTTGGATTGTGCAGTGGTGTCAGCGATTCGACGTGCAGTTATTTGCAACTACTCATAGTTTAGAAACAGTTGATGCGATGTTGGATGCTAGCGATTCGGAGACTGACTTAGTTCTTTATCGTTTAGAGAAAGGGGAGTCACAAACTAAAGCAGTTAGAATTGAACGGGAAAGATTGCAAAGATTGCGGGAGGATTTGGGTCAGGAGGTGCGCGTGTGAAATATGCTATTATTGGAGTAGAAGGGCCTCATGACCAGGCATTTACAGGCAAGGTTCTCAAGCTTTTGGGATTTAAAGATTTTCGGGAGGAGTTGAAAGGATTAAAGTCAGATTTAGACCCCTTTTGGCGCAAATTTATTCCTGTTTATCCCAAAAAAGGAAACTTGTACAAACGCCTTGATATGCCTTCTATTCTGTTTAATGATACTATCTCAGTCGCAATTTATGCAGGTGAAGGAAGCAACCTTGTTACTAACTTAGATGATATTTTGTCTGCAAATCCTGAGTATCAAACAAACTTGTCGGCATTTGGCATAGTTGCTGATTGTGACAAGCCAAATCCCGATCGCATTGTCAAACCATACGCTAGCAAATTCGGAAGTTATTTTCCTAATTTTCCCGATCGCGCTGGTGTTGTAAATACCAATAGCCCGCGTACAGGAATTTATGTTTTGCCAGATAACGTTTCCCAAGGTGTGCTTGATACTTTACTGTGCAGTTGCGGAGAGATAGCTTATCCCGCGTATATGGAAAAAGCTCGTTCGTATCTAGATGGATTTTCTGAGGAAGAGAGGAAAACTTTAAAATGGAAAAATTGCGATCGCGAAAAAGCTTTAGTTGCTACTGTTGTCAGCGTTCTCAAACCTGGAAAGACTAATACAACAAGTATTGCTGATAATAATTGGGTCAGCGAACAGACACAGCAGCAGGTTCCGGCTTTGGCAAATTTTATTGAATTTTTGAACCAACTTTTAGCATTGATTTAATCGCCAGTCTTGAACGCACGAGTGGCCAGAAACCGGGTTTTTCCCTTGAATACTCGCCACACCTCCTAGAAACTGCTAAAAACAATGATTAGGGAAAGTATCTGTAAATCTCTTTCCGGTGCAGTATCCTAACGAAAGAGACTATGCCATCATTAACTTTAATACCGATTCGGTAATCCCCCAGTCTAATACGATAGTAGTCTCCATCACCTTTAAGTTTTTTAAGATTGCTGACTTCATTTAATTTTTCTGCACTCTCAACTTGTTCGATCGCTTCCTGAATTCTTTCAAACAAGTCGGCATCAAGAATCTTCAGCAAATCCTTTTCAAAACTCTTTCTAAATTCAATATTCATGGTTGTTGTTTGAGAATTTGGAAGATTCGATCGCGACTGACTGTTTCAGTATTTTCGCCTTCTTTAATAGCATTTTCCATTCCTATATCTTCTAGGGCTTCTGTAAAAACAGTTAATTTACTGTTTAATACTTCTTTTTCCAGTTCTTGACATAACTGCAATTTTTCTGGATAGGGCAGTTGTTTGACTAGGGCTAAAATTTGTTCAAAGTTTAGGGAAAGTTGATAGTTAGCTAGAGTCATTGTTCGTTATGTTGAGGGGTTGTTTATATTTTATCTCAAATCGCGGGAGGCCAGAAACCGGGTTTTTTCCAGAATACTTCGCCACACCTCCCAGAAACTGCGAAAAACCCGGTTTCTTTGGTTAGTGTGAAGCAACAAGAGCTTGTTGGACGGGTTCTGAGAGTTCAATTGGCATAAAATAACGACTTGGGTATAAGTAATCTTCTCCCGATTCATCAATGACGCGAATCATTTGATGGGCGTTGGCTTGAGTGTCGGGCAAAACCTGATAAATTTTGCGGACTTCTAAAGAAGCTGAATAGTCTTGGTTATTGATGCAAACCACAAATTTCATAACCTTTACTCCAAAATATATTACTGAAAACCCTTTAAAAATATCGCTTTTACCTAAGTCTCGATCCCCCTAAATCCCCCTTAAGAAGGGGGACTTTGATCGGGATCTTGTCCCCCCCTTCTTAAGGGGGGCTAGGGGGGATCGAGGCTTAATCGTCCGACAGCAGACTGATACTAAGTTTGACGTGTTTGTTGACACCAATAGGCATTGCCGTGTCCTCAGTTGCTGACAGTCAACAGTCAACTCCCGACTATCATAACTCAGGACTCAAAATGAACTCTTTTGAGCCAGTTTACGACAGTTTGCAGTAAATCCGGGTCATGGGGCGAGAAGGTTTGCAGGGGTGGGTGAGGCGTGTCGGTGATGAGACAGATAGTACCGTCGAAGCGGGTAAGCGCATTGAGGAAAGTAGGGCTCAAACCTTCGGTGGCGGGGGATGTGGGGTCTTCGTAGAAGATGAGGATGGGGTGTTTGTCGCTGTCGCGGCGGAGTTGATTCCAGTAGAATTTGAGTTGGGGGAGGGTTTCGGGTGCGCGGTTGGGATGTTGGGGACAGTTTTTGTCGAGGAATTGTCCGTAGATGTCCAGGGCGGGGTTATGGGAGTCGATGAATTTGCTGGTGTCGATGCAAATTAGCTGTACGGATTCGATTAATTGTGTGTCTGCAAGTCTGGCATCAAGGATGTTGGGTAAGTCTGCTAAATTGAGGCTTTGGGTGAAGGGGGTAGAACCGACTCCTGTTGTTTCTGGGACTTCTGGATGGGGTGTGGTGAGTTGATGGTGCCATGCTTTATAGAAAGTTGGGTAAGGCAGATTTTGGGCGCAGTTCCAGATAATTTTAAAGCAGCAGTAGTAGAGGCCACAATTGGTTTCATCGGTGGTATCGCACTGAAATTGTTGCAAAGCTGAGACAACTGAAGGCATCTGGTCATTTTGTAAAATTTTATTTAAACTGTAAGCGACTCGATCGCGGGTAGGGGGATCAGTAGTAATTGAGAGAATTTTGATTAAAGCAGCGATAGCCTCTGGGTTGCCTGTGGCAATTTCACCCAAAATGTAAGCAACACTGGCACGGGTATCCTCATCATTAGTAGTTGATAGAAGTGCGATTAAAGCAGCGATAGCCTCCGAGTTTCCTGTGGCGATTTTACCCAAAATGCCAGTGACTCTCCTACGGGTATACAAGAAGGTACTCAAATCAGTAGTAGTTGAGAGAATAACGATTAAAGCAGCGATAGCTTCTGGGTTTCCTGGGTCAATTTTACCCAAACTATCAGCCACCATCCAACGGATATCCTTATCATTAGTCGTTGAAAGAATTTCGCTTAAAGCAGAGATCGCCTCTGGGTTTCCTGGGTCAATTTCACCCAAACTGTCAGCGACTCTCCAACGGATATCCTCATTAGTAGTAGTTGAGAGAAGTGTGATTAAAGCAGCGATCGCCTCTGGGTTTCCTGGGTCAATTTTACCCAAATTGTAAGCGACACTACTACGGGTATCCTCATTAGTAGTAGTTGAGAGAAGTGCGATTAAAGCAGCGATCGCCTCTGGGTTGCCTGTGGCAATTTCACCCAAAATGTCAGCAACACTAGCACGGGTATCCTCATCATTAGTAGTTGAGAGAAGTGCGATTAAAGCAGCGATCGCCTCTGAGTTTCCTGTGGCAATTTTACCCAAAATGTCAGCAACTATCCCACGGGTATTCCAATCAGTTGTTGTTGAGAGAATAGCGATTAAAGCAGCGATCGCCTCTGAGTTTCCTGTGGCAATTTTACCCAAACTCTCAGCAACTCTCCCACAGGTATTCCAATCATTCCTCGTTGAGAGAATAGTGATTAAAGCAGCGATCGCCTCTGAGTTTCCTGTGGCAATTTTACCCAAAATGTCAGCAACTATCCCACGGGTATTCCAATCATTCGTCGTTGAGAGAATAGAGATTAAAGCAGCGATCGCCTCTGAGTTTCCTTTGGTAACTTTACCCAAACTCTCAGCAACGCTATGAAGAGTCAACTCATTAGTAGTAGTCGAGAGAATGGCGATTAAAGCAGCGATCGCCTCTGGGTTTCCTGGATCAATTTTACCCAAACTGTAAGCGACATTCCTACGGGTAAACTCACCAGTTGTCGTTGAGAGAATGGCTATTAAAGCAGCGATCGCCTCTGGATTGCCTGTGGCAATTTTACCCAAACCCTCAGCAATACTCCGACGATTATCCTCATCTTCCGTAGTTTTCAGTAAATCAATTAGTTGGCGGACAGCTATACTATAGTTTGTCTGTAACAGTGCTGCTTTTGCTCCCTCTTCTATTGGATCGAGAAATGTCTGCCATTCTTGTTCTTCAATGTTGAAATAACCGTAACCCCACTTAATGACTGCTGCTACTATTTCCTCAGCCCGCGAACAATCTTTAAACTCAGCTATCCCCGCAGCAGCTAGAAAAAGAGTTTGATATTCATAAAAATCATTGCACTTATCCTTAAACTCTAGCAATGCTTCAATAAACTCCTCCTTCTGCTTCCCATTCACACCCTCCAGCCCCAACCACAGCAAAATCACCTGCTTCCACTGCGCTTCAAAAATCCGATATTCCTTCCCCACCACCGGAAAATCCACATGATTCCGAGGTAAAAAATAATCCCAATCCTCCACCGCCAACGCCGCAAAATACTCCTGAAACGTCGCATGATAAAACCCATAAACAGATTCTTCCGGTTCATCAAAATCGATGCCAACCCGATTCAACCATCCCAGAGATAACGCCAATGATAATAAAGAAGTTTCATCGCTTCGATCTCCCAAATACTGACTCACTAACCGATAGGACAAACGAAAACGACTCGATTTCCCATCAATTGCTGCTTTTGCTAATTCTCCTAACGCTTCATGTAAAAGTTCCTGACACTCACTCTGAGTTTTGCCGCAGAGTTTGGCATAGCTTTTGATAAATTGCTCTTTCCAGCGATAGATATACTTAATAAAACTTGCATATAATTTAGCCTGAGTATCCGGTAAAGTTCCCTGTCTCGAACTCCAAATTTGACACAACATCCACAACCGCAACGGATTTTGAATCAACTCCTTCAGACGGGAATTCTCCGATTCTGCCAGCGCCAACTCCAAACTCTCCCCCGTCGCAGCATCCCCCATCCCCGCAAACCAACGGCGAATATACTCCGTCACTTGTTCCGCATTAAACTCCAAATTGCGAAACACATCGAACCCCGAAAAAGCATTTTGATCCGCCTCCCAAACATTCACCCGACAAGTCACCACCACCCGCGCCGCCTGCACCCATGACCTTAATAAGTCTTTCGCCAACTGCTGCATTCCTTGAGAGTGCGTCATTTCATCCACACCATCCAGCAACAACCAAACCCGACTCATTTGTGCTTCTAAATCACCGCGCGTCACTTCTCCCCGACACCGAGACAACCACACTTTTTCCAAATACTCACAGATATTTTGCTCCCCTAATTCAGCTAAATCTATCCAAACCGGCAACCCCAAATCTTGCTCTAAAATCCAATCCGCAATCTTCTGCAACCGCGTAGTTTTCCCCGCACCCGGTTCGCCAATAATCGCAATTTTGCGCCCTTGACTGATGTCGCTTTTCCCTTGTCGCAACACATCCTCAAAAAAGCGTTCTTCAGCAATGGGAATCAGTTTTTCTGTTTCTTTTTCCTGTTCTTCGTGCTGATTCCTGGGCTGAGGTTTGGGTTTTTGGCGTTCGACAATGGCTAAGGGAACATAAACGCCATCCAGTTGCGGAGTCATCCCGTTGGCGTTGGTGAAGAGGTTTGTGGTGAGTTCTTTTTGTAGCGCGAGGTTTTGGCGACAAATTTCTTGCCAGTTTATAGTTTCTTCTTTAGGTTTAGGGGTTTCATGGGATATCTCTAATGTGACTGACCCAATTTTAATCTTCCACCGTTCTTCAATTACTTTTAAATTATCTTTTTTCTCAGCAGTTTGATGCTTTAGCTTGAGGTGAAATTTCCAAAACCCCTGAGTTTTTGCACTAGGTTTAAGGACAAGTATATCTAAGTCTTTCAGACAGTCCAAAACATCTTGGATTGCCTCTCCTCTTCTCTGGGCGTTATCGACATTCTTTTCATCCTTGGGTTGAGAAAGTTCTAACACCTTTCCGAAACATTCCACCAACGTCCATAAATCATCCTTAGTGATGCCTTTGTCAACGGTTTGGGTTCTGTTGTTGCGTTTTTGCTGAATTTTCCCCGATACCAGCAACTCATTTTCCTTTACCCATTCCACGTTGAAGGTAGCTTTCAGCTTATCCCCCGGCACGGCAATTTCCCCATCCGCGAGGGCGAGTAACGCCTCAACCAGTGTTAAGACGTTGTTTTTTGTGGTGGCGTTTTTCCCGTATTTTCGTGCCATCGCTACCTTTTGAGTAAAATTCATCGTCGCTTGGGCAAGTTTGCCCAAACGAGTTGGTTTGCCCAAGCGCTTAACCCCGATTATACAAGGGTTTCAGAATTTTTGCTTTTTGCTTGTGTGGGCAAAAGCCCAAAAAAATAATTTACCTCATAAGCACAAAACGAGGTGAATTATGGCTACCCAGGAAGATAGAATCAAACAACGCGAAGCATTAGAAGATGCTCATGGTAATTTTGTTGAGCCATATATTAATCAATTGATTGAAGTCAACGCTCAGTCTTTACCCAATATTGATGTTGCGCTTCCTGGGTTTTGCTATGTGTCGGGATGGTTGGTGTTGGTTATATTTTATGGTTTTTGGATGCGCTATCGAATGTCATTAGAATAGTAAATCGGGGGTATTTATGGCCTGTATTATTCGGCGGTTGAAACCGCTTCTACACAAACGAAGTCTGCCTCCGCAGACTAAGAGGTAAATGGTGTATTTAAACCAGGTTTGGTATAATATTGACATCCTATATTATAGGAGTCTCTAACAATGGCGTGGATATTCAGTTTATCGGCAGAGTGTGGCTCTGATGAAAGCAATGTCAATAAATTTGCTGAACACTTTGAGGGCATAGAATGGATGCTGTCAAATAATCGCCAATGTCTATGTCGAACAGATACTTTTCAAGATATGGATGGAAACTGGTGGTGTCGCGTTTATCCCAATAATATTAGTGAAGTGGGAATAGATAGCCCTGAAAGTGCTTATCTGATGACAGAGTTAGGTATTTTATTTTATCTAACTCTACGGTTTGCTCCTTGGTTTCGCTATGCTTTGGTTGGGGTTGAAGTTGATGAATTCAGAACCTATAGTGAACTTATGGAGGATTTATCTAATTTATCTATTCCTGGATTAGTTTTAGCAAAGGAACTTACTCATGGGATAGAAATATTACCAGTTTTTCGACCATTTAGTCCTAGTTATATTTGGCAACCATACGAGGGGGAAATCTATAATCCATTAATGGTATCCCCAGAGTTGAAAAATAAGCTAAATGAACTTCTGGCTGTGAGTTGAATATACTTTGAGGAGGAGGGAGTTTAGGTAGATAAATTGTTTGTGATGTTTAGGCCTTGTCCGTATTTTATCTCAAATTACGGGAGGCCAGAAACCGGGTTTTTTCGAGAATACTCGTCACACTTCGTAAAAACTACGAAAAACCCGGTTTCTTTGGTATTTAAAAAATCATTCTTTCCAGTAACGAGTTAAAATCCGAATCACCTCACCCGCTAGAGGCGATGGTACAGGCGGACTCCATTCACCAACTTGTGCAAAACCCAAAACGTGCAGCAGATTGACGATGCTTTCTACCGCTTTGGGAACCCCGCAAATGAGCAAACGAATCGGTTGTTTACCAGCGGGTACGTCAGGAACTTCTTCCCGGAGCAGTTCGGGAACAGATTTTGGTTGTGATATCATAGGGTTTGAACTACAGAAGTAGTGGAATTGCGATCGCCCTTAAAGTTTTCTAGGCCAGGGGGCGATCGCTTTTCCGTTTGTACATCCTGAGTCTAGTTCATTTTCTGCATTTAGTCAACTGTTCCAGATAAATAATTTCCCGGAGCGGTTAACTAAGGAAAAGTTAAGGTTGCAAAATGCTAACATCAGCTTGCAATATCATGGCCAGCAGTTGAGCGTCAGCAGTGATCCGTTGGAAATTGGCAGTTGTAATGGCCGAGCGTAATATCAGCAATAAAGAGTTGGCTGCTTTAATTGGAATGCACCCGACTTCCTTTTCTAGACTCAAAACCCGTCGCCGACTCACCCGAATCGACGAAGCAACCCTTAGCGCCTTGTGCAGGGCACTGAAATGTCAGCCGGGAGATTTAATGGTTTATGAGGAGGACGAGCCCGATCGCTTAAAATGACATACTACCTACTGCTTACTCTTCGCCAGATGGATGTTTGCTTCTTGCTTTAGGGCGATCGCTCAAATTCACCAACCTGTTTTTGACCAGATGTCATAGCCAAAACCAAAACACTCAAAGTAATCCCTAAAACCGCATAACTTGGAAGTGAAAAAACAGTTACTTTCAACAAATAAGGCAATTCCCCACCCTTCCAGTTCCACCGCTTTCCCAGAAACACCAACAACCCAGCATGAATCACCGCAGTTTGCATCAGGAGACAGCCAATTCCCAATAACCAAATAGACATTCTTTTGCCAGAAAAGACACAATATTTAATCTGAAAACATAAATCGTTCAGCAAAAAAACCACCGCCGGTGCTAACATCACAGAACTGGTTGGCTGAGAATAGTTAATCGCAATACTCAAACAAGAAACCAACACCATTTCAGCTAAATCAATATTTTTTGACCAAGCATTGCGAGATTGTTTTCGGTAAAAATACCAACTTACTAAACCAACTAACACCAGAATAATTAAATCCGAAAATAGCTTAGCTAGAAATGGAATATCGGGGAAAAATCTCGGCCCCACCACCCTTAAATCGATGCGACTCATCGAAATATAAGGATTATTTGATGGATCGTTGAGCCACAGTGGAAATCCACGAATAGCATCCTGTAGAAACCCTGTTAAGGAATTACCGGATATCGCCAAACCGAACAGTGCTAGAGAAATTGCCGTAATTATCGAGACAAAAACTAGATAAAACCGTTTTTTGATGAAAAAATAAGGAATAAATAATATAACTAAGGTTGGTTTAAACAGGGCAATTCCCAATAAAATCCCTGCGGGTAAATCCCGATTATTTCGAGCTAAAATAAACATCCACAACAGCAGCATAGCAATAAAAGTTGCCACATTGCCAACTTGCAAATCGAAGACGAAACCGTAGAGAAATGCCACTGATATACTGCAAATAGTCCTCAAAGCTCGTGACTGCGACTCCAACAGGATATTCGCTCCCCATAAAACAAAACCTGTGGCGATAAGATGCAGCACAGTCCAGATTGTGAATGCAGTCTTCATCGGAAAATAACCAAGAAACCAGATGACAGGAATGATATTAGGTGGATAAACAAAAGATGGAATCAGCCCACACACCTTTGTGATTCGACAAAAACCTTGGTTAAACAATTCGACATTAAAAGGACTCAAGTGCTCGTGGGCTAATTTACTTGCTACATAAAACCACTTGAAATCCCAGTAAGGAGGCTCTGGTCGATTGGTCAAATCGTAAACTAACCAAATTGTATAACACAGGAATCTGGTGACAGCTAATATAATGACAGCTTGGAAAATCCAGTTAACTATAGGTCGAGAACAAAACTGACTAAACTTTTGGAGAGCGGGAGCTTTTAAAAATAAAGAATCTTGCCATGCTGTTTGGTCGCGGTCTAATCGCCAATTATATTTGAGAAACCAAGCAACTGTAATGATAATAACTAAATTCCACCATCCCAAGCTAATCATAGGAATTTACCTCCTATTTTAGGGTAACTTGTTTTTCCCCAAATAGCTGGTATTGCAACAATGTTTTACAATTAAATCCGTCCTTTTAGGAAGGGGGTTTCCACCCATTTTTACGATCGGATTGGTGAAAATTTGGTATTTTAATCTTAATAGTTAGTAATTACCAACCTGGAATTAAATATAGCAGTCCTTGCAGGAGTCGTAAAGTTTTTTACCCCACCCCAACCCTCCCCTTATGAAGGGGAGGGAGTAAGAAATTCACAAATGATTTAGGATTGCTATAGAAGATAGCTGTATGGTTGGCATCGTCCATACAGCTATCTTCTAGGCTATTGCTGTTAGTTCAACACCTTAGACAGCGATCGACATACTCATTTCATGACTGATTCTATCTAGCATCCGCTTCGCTTGACTGACATCCTCGTCGCTACCTGTCACCAGAATGATGAACTTGCCTGCTTGGATTTGAGTCTCGTACTTCAGTACCTCGTGCTTCGGGATTCCCAATCCTCCCAAAGCACCCGCCAGCCCTCCTACAGCAGCAGCACCAGCCCCGCCAACCAGCGTTCCTTCCAACCAACCCGCCAACACTCCAGCAATCGGGCCTGCAATGATGAGTGGGGTCATTCCGGGAATAAACAGGACTCCAGCCCCTGCTAAAATGCCAAATAAACCTCCTACGAAGCTACCCCAATAACCACCTCCTATGGCTCCAGCTTTGGCTGTATCTTTCCAGGTGAGAAATCCGCGCACCTGTTCAGTAGTGTGGTAGTCTTTGCCAATTATTGAGAGCTTTTGCACATCGAAGCCTTCTTTTTGCAGATCCAATACAACCCTTTCTGCTTCTGCATGGGAGGGAAAATCAGCAACAATCGTATGTGTGTATGACATGAGTTTTTTTCCCTTGATTATTTGTCCGCATGATGGACGAAATTTTTGATTCTTTGAGTTGTTTTTGATGCTTGGGAGGACCTGTGCATCACAGGCTGACTGAGAATGCTGCAACATCTCAGGTCAATCTACTTCCCGACTAGCTTGCTTTAATCGTTTAATCCTGTCTTACTTCTCCGTATTTCCCGCAGCAGTTGTTGCGTCTAGTCTCGTGCAAATTGCTTTCAAAGTTGCTTCTTGAGCTTCTTCTAGGGTAGCCATTGCGAATAAGATTGCTGTAGTGGCATAGTCCTCAGCTTTATCCGCTCGATGTTCGAGTTTCTTGACTTCCCGACTCGCTTTCCATTCCTCGACGTTCGACTTCACCTCAGATTCTTTTTCGTCAAATTGAGTTTTAAGCTTGGCCCGATACTCATCAAATTCTTGTTTCTTAGCTTCGAGATTTGTCTTCATTTCGTCGATTTTCGCTTGAAGCTCAGCTTGAGTGTTTTTAGTCGCAGATTCCACGCTTTCTTTTAGCGATTTAGCCCTGTTTTCAACTGCTTCTAAATTGTCATGAAGTTGTTGAGTGAAGTTGTCAATTGTCGTACTCATGATGTTTTCTCTACTATGTAGAGTTTAGGTGAATTGTTGATTGTCTTATTAAATTGCTTTCCAGTCATCAAACTCTTTGTTGTTAATTACCTCATCTACTCGATGGGGAAAATATCAAACAATTATTTGATACATTAATTATTTCACAATCTGTTTTTTTTACCATCTATCTTAGGTTTAAGATTAGAATATCTTGAGAGGTAGAGCGTCCCTAATTTTTTACTACATAAAGGCGTTATGATGAGCAATCGGAAATCTTCTTTAATCCCGAAACTAAAAGCGAATTATGAACATTTATGCCATCCTATTCACTCAGTAGCTATTTGGGGTTTTTCTCTACCAAATTGCCACAGCAAGAGCGCACCCAAGCCGAATAGATTGACTAGGCAAACTACTAAGCCTCCGAAAAATGGAATTAGTGTTAGAACTGTCAAGATTGCCAAACCCATCAAGAACTGCTGCTGTAACGATCGATCGCCTTTACTGACTACACGTTGACCGACAAAAAGTGCCACACCTAACGATCCAACTAGAGCCGTCATCACCGCAGTCATACTCAGGATTGGAATCAGAGGAATACCAATGAGCGTTAGTGCTAAAAATACACCGGCAAAGACAAAGGAGACGATCGCCCCAATCCCCCATAGAGCAGTCAAACCGGGGTGTTGACGCAATTTTGTTGCCAAAGAAGGTAGGAACTGGGGACTGGTATGCAAAATAATTAGTCCCAGAATAGCTGCTACTACTGCGGAACAAGCTCTAAAAATGGCACTGAAGAAATAGTGCACGAAAAAGCTACTTTTGCCTCGATCGGACCCATACATCATGCCATGTCGATCGCTGAATGTAGCGCGTTCACCACCAACTATCGCACCTGGTTCCTGTAGAATTTTGCCACCAAAGGAGTAAGCATCACCCTCTACCCGCGCTCCTTGTTTCAGAAGGACATCCCCGCCAAACGCGATCGCAGTATCCAAAACTTTGCCCTTCGAGGATACTGTAACACTCCCGCCAAAAGCAATGGCATTTTCGACTACTTGGTTCTCTGGTACGGTGACGCTGCCACCAAAGCGAATCAGGTTAGTATTGTTGAGATTGATATCAGTCTGCGCCAGAGCATTGCCTGCAAATATTAAGCAAATAGTGGCAATAAAAGCCAAAATTAATTGTTGCCATTTCATAGACTTCATCCTTAAAAATGAGAACAACATGGAGTATTTCTCATAATATTGAACAAACATGAAGAACCTGTGAAGAATCTATGAATTAGTTGGCTATTAATCTGCATCCCGTTCCGAACTGAATATTCCCAGAATCGAGCGCAACAAGGCATCGCAGTCACCTTGTCCTTGAAACGTCATCTTGAAAGAAATTTGTTTACTCATAATTGCCTCCAGTATTTTGATTTTGATATTTCTGGCGATCGCCATCCCTCACGATGCAAACTCATAATTAATCTCTGTAATTCTTCCTTTAAAATAGAGCCTAGTGCCTTCTGGATGCTCCCATCCCACCTCGCCTTGTAAGGGAATCAGCATCCCATTCCGAACTGAATATTCCCAGAATCGACCGCACCAAGGCATCGCAGTCACCTTGTCGCGATAACGAGCCTGGGCCCGAATAGTAGCGATCGCCCCTTCAGCATTAAACTGAAACACAAGGGAGACAGTTGTCGCACCATCCGTCAGAGTGCCGCGTGCTGAGGTATCATCGATCGCCTCCCAGAGTACACCCTGACTGGGTAATAGTGCAGTAGGATACCAAGTAGCCTCAGCCAAGAATCGCAATAATTCACCTTGATTGTTTTCAGGCGCACCGTGCATTTTGGCAACGGTGAAAAGACCGAGTAATGATGCGTGTAAGCTGCCGAATCCTAACAGATAGGTATCATGAACAAAGGCATTCAGTCCTGGAGTCATCTGAATGCGTGCATCCCAATCAAAACCCGGACGTTGAGTAATCACAATTTGAGTGGCGGTAAACGGCATCCACTTATCTTCCGTCTCACTCAAATTGAACTGTCCCTGCTGAGAGAGTTTGACCGCAGCCACGATGGGTTGTCCGTCCTTAATTACTGTCCGAAAAAATCGCTGTACTGGTTCTGGTAAGCCTTCAATTTCTTTTTGGTCATAGAGTAGGGGCTTAATTGTCCGCCGTCCATCTGTTAATTTGGCTCGTAGGCGATCGGTATCTGACTGCCACCGAAATTTGCCGTAAAGGGTAGCCAGTCCAATGCAAACTATGATTAAAACACCAATAATTGCAATCCACTTAATCCACATGATACTTACCTATGTTTGTTGATTTAGAATTTGATAGATTGTGATGATTGTAGCGATCGCAAAAATAGTTGTATAGATTAAAAATGTATACTTCGATAGCCAATTAGGAAGATAAATCGCAAAATTGTCCATTGTTGAATTTGAATACTTCCGTGCAATCAGAGTTAACGGGCAGACGAATCGAAAGGTTAGTAAGATTATACCTTCTATAAATACAAATCCATAACCAATCCAGAGCCAGAGATCGAGTTTGTTGGCGATCGCGGCATACAGCATATAGAAAATCACAAAATTGAAGAATACCCAGATCGCAGTGTGAATGATTTTAATCAGCGTTAATTTGGTTTCATTTTCCATATTACCTCTCTATTTTCAAGGTGTCATTGCCCGAAAAGTCTGCTTATCTTCTCGACAGATTTGCTGAATAATATTGCGTCCCGACATTGCCACCACTGGCACACTACCACCTGGTTCGACCCACTGGCCGATCGAATAGAAATTCCGCAGTTTAGGTAATGTTTTCGGTAATCCTTTTATCGACAGTGGGAGGGTTTGCTTCGTCAGTAGCCAGCCACAGCTAGATCCTTTCCAGTTCCCCGTGTAACGCTCGTAGGTGAGCGGTGTAGCCACGTCTACAAACTCAATATCATTCTTAATCCCAGGGTAAAATTGCTCTAGAAGATCGATGATAATTTGTGATTCTTGAATTTCCTCTGCATCGTAGATTGATCGACCGTAAATGCGTTGCCAATATTCATAATTAGTCGTCAGCACTACCATCAGCACTGATTTTCCCAGTGGTGCTAGTGAGGGATCGAAGCAATAGTGTTTGACTCCAATCTCATACCGCTCTTCCCCTGCAATTACTACAGGTTCAGCCAGTAGATGAGTCGTCCAGTGCGGTTCGGCTGATAGATCGCGATTTACGCCCAGTGATACCTGTAGTTGAGAATGAATCGGTAAGTGTCCATCATAGTAACGTTTAATTTCGCGGGGGACATATTGCCGATCGAGTAAACTGAAAAGTGTATTGTGTCCATCACAGGCTGAAATAATTCGATCGGCAAAGTATTTTTCGTTGTCATATAATCGCACACCATTCGCTCGATGCTTCTCGATTAAAATCTTTTCTACTTGCGATTCATAGTGGATTTCACCTCCTAATTCCCGATAGCGTCTGGCGATCTTTTGAGCAAATTGGAGCGATCCTCCCAGCGGAAAGCCAGCATTTTTGGTGTGCATATAAGCTAGCAAAGACATACCCACCATCACTGGAATACTTTCCCAGCCAAACATCTGAGGAATAGCGTGGCGCAGAAAGGGATCTTGGAAGCGATCGGCAAACTCTGCTGCTGAGAGGTTTCCCCACCGCGCCAGTGGACATACAAATGGCAACATTTTCCTTGCCAGTTTTCCCCAGTTTCCCAGTTGCATCAATGCTTTGGGCTGCTGCTGAAGTAGTGACAGATCGAAGTGAGTAAAAGTGCGAATCCCCGTACAGAAATCGCTAATTAATCGGCGATCAACGGGTGATAGTTCTTTTAAATGCTGTTCCAGCCGATCGGGATTGCTGTAAACAATTAAGGTTTTACCATGAGGTTCGCTCACTCGTAGCAATTCATCGTGATGGACAAATTGTTGGTGGGGCACAACGCCAAGTTCTTCCCAGAGCCGATAGAAAGGCTGTCCTTGCCCTGAACCAAACAAATAGTGAATGCAACCATCAAACACAAATCCCTGTCGTCGCCATGCCGTACACAGCCCACCTGGTCGATCGTGCATTTCAAATATCTGCGATCGATAACCATTCATTTGTGCATAGCAACCTGCTGCCAGCCCAGCAATTCCAGCCCCAATGATGATAATGGTGCCACCACAATTACGCTTTACCACGAAGCTCTCCTGCCTGTAATGTTAGCTGCTACTAAATGAACATAGGCATTTGCGATTTTTGAAGTAAAAAGGCTAAACGTACTAACTAAAATCGCCAATAATTTCATGCCATGCAGCGATTAACTTGTTGATAATAATTTCTCTCCTTTTGACCTTAAATTATGCCAAATAATAGAAGCTGTTCCGATCGTTCCTGCGATGAGCAATCCGAAATCTTCTTTAATCCCAAAACTCAACGCCGCCGAAGTTCCGACGATCGACCATAAAATTGGAACAATCAATAAACTAGACGGAATTTTTTTGTCTGTCCAGAGTAGAAAACCGAATGTGAAAATGGTTGTCTGACAAGGTGTGCCGAACGTCGGCGATGCTGGAAAAGTTCGCCCCAGCGCGTAGCCGATTAACGGATAAATGACCAGCGCATAAGCAATAAACATCGCGCCGAAAATGCCGTAGAACTTCTGGCTAGCGCGAAAACTCAAACGATTTCTCAGCACACCTTCGTATAAAAACAACAAGCCTTGAAAAACGAACAGCGCACCAAAAACATAAGCGGGTGGACTGATTTTTGTAAAAAAAATAAAATGGTAAATAATGCCTGCCCACAGCCAGAGAAAACCGAGTAATCCCGAAATTATTTTGTTTGCAAATGGTTTTCGACTTACTACCAGTCCAACCGCCACAATCCCCAATAAAGTTAGTACAAACTGCATCGGAAATATAGTCTGATTGTATTTATCGAAAACCCGAAGAAATTCTTCTGTGGTAAATGGCATCGCTAATTTTCCTCAGCTCGATTGTGGGTTATTTTATGGTATTTATAGCTGCCAACAGCCTGCCATTCTTCGACAAAAGATGGTGGAACTGACAAGCTAACAGATTCACCACCGATAGTTGGCAATGATAATTTCAGAGGAATCTCTGCTTGCAATTGCAGTAATAATGGCTGGAGGTCATACTGTCCGACGTTGGGTTCGGGAACGGCCCCCTCGGTGAAAATATCACTAGAAGCTTCGGTAGCTGTGAGTGTTTTTCCTAGCGAATCAGTCAGAGTGAGGGGTTGAGTGCGATCGATCTTCGCCACTCCAGGAAAACTCACCAATCGCAGATAAAAACTCGTCTGGTTATCTGCACTGATGCGTTTAAAGGCGATCGCTTGCCAGTTATTGCCATGCTGATCTGTGAGGGTTTGCCGCGATTGATAAACCATCTGTCCTGGTGCTTCCTCTAGTTCGCGAATGGCGGCAATGGTCGGGTTTTGCCCAAGTCCAATTAAGAGGCAAAAACAGATCGCAAGTCCGATCGATATGGTCTGAATCGACTTTCCAAATATCATAAATTTCTCCTGAAATTGAATTTTCATTTTTTCGCCAGAACCTTGTTCACGATCGCATCTACGAATTTTGTTGACTCATTCACCCAGGGATTGTGACCCGATCGCTCAAACCAAATCAATTCTTTGTGTGGCGCAGTCAGGAGATTAAAATACTCCTCGGTCAGCTTAGGCGGTGCGTTAACATCGTGGCGGCCAATCAGAAAGTAAACTGGCACTTCCAGGCGCGTTGCTTGCTTGCGAAAGTCCACATCCCATAATTGCTGGTAAACAACTCCGAAAGTGTCCAGCAATCCTCGGATAAAATTCACTTTGTCGTACAGTCCGTACTCGGAACCTGCAAGGTCTTGCAAAGTATTGAACCCATTGGCGATCGCCGGATTCTGATTCATGTAATTTAATGTCTCTGTGAGGTAGGTTGCACTCTTCCAAAAGACATCGTTTCCGTAATAAGGTGGGAGGCCTTGTTGCTTGAGTTTTTCCACTTGTTTCGTGTCTCCGCGTTCCGCTGCTAAACGCAGAGCAAAATCGTAGCAAATCCGATCGTTCTCCAGAAACGCCACCATTTGCCCTGTGCCGATAAACGCATGAAATAAGTCTGGATAACGTTGCACCACCATGATGCCAAGGGCGCTACCCCACGACTCGCCCAACACATAGACTTTTTCTTTGCCAAAGCGTTGTCGCAGGTTTAAGACCAATTCGCGGGTATCGGTGATATAGCGATCGGGTGTCAACTTAGAGCGATCGACTGCATCGAAGGATTTGCCCGCCCCCGGTTGCTCCCAATTGACAACGACAAAGCGATCTTCCAGCCCCGCTAGTGTGCGTCTTGCAGTGACAAGTTGGCTACCACCAGGGCCGCCAGCCAGAAAGAGCAACACTGGATTGCGCGAGTCTTTGCCGCGAATCGAGATCCATTCCTCGGAACCGCCGAGTTTCACTTTTTCCAGTACAGCAATGCTGTTGGGAATGGGTTTGCCGTTGACATCGAGAATGGGTGGTGTGGATGCGAATACTTGTGAAGCAAAAATGGCAAGGAGGGCGATCGTCATAAACCCTGCAACCTCGGCAAAAATCACGGGCCCGGTAAAGCCAAGCCGAAACACCGCAATCAGCAGAGCCACCTCTGCCATTGCAAATAGAATCTGAATCGATGGGGGAACGCTGGTGCTAATCGGCAGCAATGCTACTGGTAAAATCGTCAGAGCGATCGCAATGAATACTATAATTCGCAGTAATATGAGTGCGATCGCACTCACAAATTGCAGTTTAGATAGCTGATTTAGCTTGTGGCCATGAATAAGTTGACTCATGATAAGTTCCACTATTTAAATAATTACATCAGGTTCAGATTGCGGCTTGCTTAAATAAAAGCTACCGTTTCTTGACCTTCCCCACACCCTCCACAGACTCCCGAACTTCGGGAGAGCCGACATATTCTATTGAACCCACGCCGGATACAGATGCGTCCAGTCGATCGCTCACATTGACCACCGCACTCCCCACACCGCTATTGCGAACCGTAGCCTGTTTAGTCTTGAACTCCTCGCCCTTAAAGCTTCCAACCCCAGAAAGGGTAAGGTCTAGTAAATCAGCGCTTCCGGCGATCGTTACTTTCCCCACGCCATCCATCGCAACTGCCAATCGTTTGCCTTGAATACCCTTGGCTTCAATACTGCCAACCCCGTCTATTTTCAAGCTTTCTAGACTCTTGACCTCCACAACGAACTCAATAGGCTTGGTTGGAACAAAAGAGGAGTCATTTGCGATGCTGAGATACAGGATGCGATCTTTCACGCGACTCTCTAGAAGCGGAAGAATATTGTCCTCGGCGCTAATTGTGAGGGACTCTTTTCCTGTCTGCTGCACATTGACCCTGCCCACAGATTTAAATGAAATAGATGAAAATCCAGGCACTTCTCTGGATTCGGTCTTGACGATTCCAGACCCTCTAATCCCGCTACCACCAATATTGAAATAGCAGCCCGCGACTATGCTCAAAGCTACCAAGCACGCCAGCAACCTGTATCGCTTCAGTCTCATTGTTTTGCCTCCATTGGTTCAAATTGAAATTTAAATGAACAGATCGTCCGCAGACTATGCGATCGCAATTTGCAGTTTGGATAGCTGATTTAGCTTGCGAATCTGGGATAAATGAGGTTATTCATGATAAATTTCCCTATTTCATCAGCTTTAGATATTGGTGGTATATAATAATAATTAAGATTTATGCCGCCCTACTCACTAAGTAGCTATTTGGGGTTTTTCTCTACCAAATTGCCACAGCAAGATGATACCCAAGCCGAACAGATTGACTAGGCAAACTACTAACCCTCCGAAAAATGGAATTAGTGCCAGAACTGTCAGGATCGCCAAACCCACCAAGAATTGCTGCTGCAAAGATCGATCGCCCTTACCGACTACACGTTGACCGACAAACAGCGCCACACCTAACGATCCGACTAAAGCCGTGACAACCGCCGTCACACTTATTAGTGGAATCAGGGGAATCCCAATGAGCGTAATCGCGAGAAAGACTGTTACAAAGACAAAGGAAACGATCGCCCCAATCCCCCATAAAGCAGTCAAACCGGGACGTTGACTCAATTGTGTCGCCAAATTCGGTAGGAATTGTGGGCTGCTATGCAAAATAATCAGTCCCAGAATAGCTGCTACTACTGCCGAACAAATTCTAAAAAGGGCACTGAAGAAATACTGACCGAAGAAGCTACTTCTGCCGCGATTAGAGCCATACATCATGCCATGTCGATCGCTGAATGTAGCACGTTCACCACTAATAATTGCACCCGGTTCCTGCACGATTTTGCCACCAAAGGAATAAGCATCACCCTCCACCCGTGCTCCTTTTTTCAGGATGACATCCCCGCCAAAAGCCATCGCAGTATCCAAAACTCTGGCATTAGGAGAAACAGTAACACTTCCCCCAAAAGCATGGGCATTTTCCACAACTTGATTCTCTGCTACGGTGATGTTTCCACCAAAGCGAATCAGGTTAGTATTGTTGATATTGATATCAGTCTGCGCCAGGGCATTGCCTGCAAATATTAAGCAAATTGTCGCTAGAAAAGCTAGAATTAATTGTTGCCATTTCATAGATTTCATCCTCGTCAATAACAAGGAAATTAACTATCTCTCATGATACTGAACAAAAATGAAGAAACTGTGAGGAAGGTATGAATTACTCATGATAAATTTTCCATCATTGCCGCATAAACCAATCAACAGGTCGGCGTAGTGAAACAGGCGGCGGATAACTCTTCAAATAACCCGTTCGCAAGATAAATTGAATATTTTCGCCGCTCCCCATCAATTGATTCAGTTTTTGCCTCGTGGATGATTTTTCCAATATCTGTGTCATCGGATGGATGGCGAACTCTAGCCGATGTATTAGTTTGTCCAGCCCGGCTTTGCAAATGCAATGTTGGTGGCTGGCATTCTTTGTATACTTAATTATTGACTGCATTTTGTAAATAAAAAGTATGGATAAACTACTTCTAAATTATGAATTACATTCGACTTTTTTTGTTGATGCTGCAACCGTACATTACGCAAAAGAAAACCACCAATCGGGCAGAAATCAAGTATATCTATACCGGGCTAACGTTTTTGTTCCCCAAAAAAATACCACGATTACAACTGTCAGTATTATAAAAATTGCTCCAACAAACGAATTATAATGGGAGCCATAGTTGGGAAACATAAACAGACTGACGTTAATCATGGCATGAAAGAGAATCGTTGCAAACACGCTTTTAACTGTATTGTTGTAGATCCAGACTATGATAACCCGTAAAAAAACGGTACTGATGCTTTGCCAAAGTATCCATATCGGAGTTTGGTGAGCTTGACTGTAAGGTATGATGTGCCATATTGCCCACACCAATCCCAAAATGATACTTGCTTTTAATGTACCCCATTTATTTTGCATTGGGTCAATAGCATAGCCCGACCAGCCAACCTCTTCGCCAATTGCAGCGATTAAGAATATGAAGAAAGAAATAAAAGCAAATAGAAGTGGTGTCTGTGGTTCAGGGAGCGTTGCTCCTGTTATTTGCATGAACCAATATGACATCAGTGTAATGCCAGGCATTAGGAAAATAATTGGTATGTACCAGATCTTATCTTTGATTTTTTTATGGTCAAAGGCTCGCTTCAATAACTCCTTTACTCCGCTAACTTTTCTTTCTTTATAAACAAGAATTGTTGCCGCTAATAGAGGGCAGAAAGTCATTAGCGCACTTATTGGGAGTTTTATAGGCAGTATTTTAGTTAAATCCCCAGCCATAGCACCCAGTATCCAAAAGGGAATTGAAAGCAAAAAAACCAACAAAAAGAATTTGAATGGTGACTTGTTTTCTGGTACGCTGTTATCCATGATTGTGATTGACTAAATGTTGGGGCGAGATGATCATGCGTTTTATTTTTCATTTTGTGTGAATATTATTTTTAGTGTTTTTAGGCTAATTCTAATAAAATAAATCAAGTATATAGCAATCCTAAATCATTTGTGAGTTTCTTACTCCCTCCCCTTAGTAAGGGGAGGGTTGGGGTGGGGTAAAAATTTTTGTGAATCATTTAGGATTGCTATATCTATACCGAGCTAATGTCTTTGATCCCCACAGAAAGATTACAATGACAGCGGCGATCGCAATTATTGAATAGTGAACTTCAGGATAGTCAACTAGCGGATTGTAATTTTGGTATTTGGGAAATAAAATCCTCCCAATATTAGCCATGCCATGAAAAATGATGCACCCAGAAACACTCTTTCCAGTGTTGTTATAAAGCCAAACAATAAGTATCCGCATACCAACCATACCTAGAGTTGCCCATAGTATCCATATCAAATCGTGACCCTGTTGAATGATTGATGGGTAATGCAATATTGCCCACACCAAGCCTATAGTGATGGCGGTTGTTAGTGCACTCCATCGTTCTTGCAGAGCATCAACGGCATATCCCGACCAGCCGACTTCTTCACCTGTAGCAAGGATGAAGAAGGCAACAGACATTACCGCGTTCTTTAGAAACGGAATTTCCACTCCTATAGGAAGTGGCAGTCTAAACAAGTGCATTACTCCATATATCAATAAATATATTATTGGCATCAATAAAATAACAGGCAAATACCAGATTTTTTGCCTGATTCTTGAAAAATCTAAAACTCTTTTTAACAGACTCTTTATACCAATAGTCCCCTCTTCTTGATCAACAAGGATGCAGGCAGCTATTAACGGTATAAAGGCGGCTATAAAGTCAGTAACAGGAACATCCAGAGGAAGTCCTTTAACTTTGACCATTGTTCCAATTACCCATAATGGAATAGCAAGAGCAAAAACCAGTAGAAAGAATTTTAACGGTGATTTATTTGATGATGTGCTGGTATCCATGATTGTGATTGATTAAATGTCGTTTTAGATTGATTAGTCAGAAAGTGATTTTAGATGTAACTATCTGATTATGTACGAATAAACCAATCAACAGGTCGGCGTAGTGAAACAGGCGGCGGATAACTCTTCAAATAACCCGATCGCAAGATAAATTGAATATTTTCGCCGATCGCAATTGATTGATTTAATTGTTGCCGCGTTGATGATTCTTCCAATATCTGTGTCATCGGATGGATGGCGATACCTTTTTCCCGCACTTTCAGGAAAAGTCGTTGCATTCTTCTACCAGTTTCGAGCAGTGCCGCCACCGAATTGTGCTTGCTGGTAATTAAAATCCAACCTGCTGATTCCGACACTTGCTTTTTAACTTGATCGATGCCGACCTCTCGAAAATCGTTTTTCATCACATTGTCTTTGTCGTAAAAATTCCGCACCACCCAGCCGGAAATTCCTTCTATTTCCATACTTGCGGTTGTCAGTCCGTCGCGATATTTGTCGGCATTCTTACTAGAGAATCTGATCCAGTCAGCTAATTCTTGCTGCGCTGGGTTACGATAGGCTTGCAGGCGGTTAGCAACGATTGTTTGTTCGTTGATAAATTGACTTTCTTTGCTGGTGTTAGGTAGATAATGAATAAATTCTGGTTCTGAATTGACCAGATATTTGAGGTCTTCTTTCTTCAGCACATCACTTAAAAAGTCGGAACGAACTGTGCGACGATTTTTGATTTTTGCGGTATCAAAGGGATTATTTGATGTTTGTTTGATCAGTTTTACTTCCATCACCCGATCGTCCTGATTGGTCGTAGCGAGTAAATTCCAATCGCAGAGGTAGCCAAAAGCACCAGCGGCATATTCCAGATTTTGAAGGAAAGTGCCGATCGATAACATCGTTTCTCTCTGAGTCGGGTCAACAGCCGGTAGCCATTTAGTGCGATCGTTGCCGATAATCCAGTGATAAGGTGCGAGATATTGGACAAACCACGGCTGTGTGTTATGACCGCTGGGCGCAAGGGAGGCGAGAAGCAAAATCTCTTTTTCGTCTGGCTGGAGAGTTGCATTTTTCTCGTCTGACGGTTTGATATCCGCCCTGGAAAGATTGCTTTTATCACTCAACAAATAAGCTGTTGTCACGGCTGCAAGTATTGTCCCAACCGCATTACCGATAAATTTTATTCTGTTCATAATCATCCTTTGACCTCTCTAAAACTTGAGTTGCCCAAATCACAGGAATATGCGCCGCTTCGCAAAGCCCAAAAAATTATTCTTGGAAATAATTTGAAGTGAACCTAGCTACCCATTTGAAGCCACGATCGGGAATCTCTTGAAAATCATTTTTAGAATTTTGGATTGAAATAAGTAGACCCATAACAATACAGAAAGCGGAAATAACCTCCATAATAAAGTGAAAGGGAATGACTATACACTTTAGTAAATCCTCAATAAATTCCATTTCATACTCCGTTTTGTTTACCTTTCCAAGAATGAAATAGCCTTATATTTCCTTGTGACTATAAGTGATCATACTGCTCAATATTTCTAATGCTTTTATAAGATTCTCTCTTTTTATAACACCAAGTCTTTATCCTGATTAATTCTAAGTTTTCGACTGATTTCTCTCAAGTTTTGAGTATAAACTTCAAGTTTTTGAGTATCTGCATTAAGCAAAGCATTTTCCATATTCTGAGTTATGGATTCGGCTTTAAGGAGCATATCCATTAGATTATGAGAAATATTTTGCAGTTTAGTAATGCCAATACTATTTAGCTTTCTTCCTACAATTGGGAACATCGTCAACAGGGGGACAATTATTTCTAGTACGCCATTTAATGATTGCATATGACCAATGATTAATGACTCAAAGATATGAAAAGTTTTTGTTAGTTCAATAGCAGTTTCCTGGGCTAAATCTATGGAACTCTGATTTTTTTGGATTAGTTGAGATATTTCTTTTAATCCTTTTAACTGAGTGTGGACAAAAAATCCGAAACAGGAAATAGTCAACAAAGTGCCAACGCCAAACAACCAATTGCTGACAAAATGGCCAGTTAACATCATGACAATACCGAAAGACATATAAACTAAACTCAAATTACCAATTCGATAAATATCGGCTAATGAATTAGTCAAATTGTCAGAGAATTTTTTAAACTTTAAGTTTTCGGATTCACAAATCATATTACAATCTCCATCTTAATATTATTAATTGTGTTTTGAAATTCGTCACTCCAACTGACTAAGCTACTATAATATTCATCGTTTTTTTGTGCGGTTTGGAGGCTTGGCGAAGGCTGAGGGTTGAAATTGTACGACTTGTCAAAGTCAATTAATAACTGATCTACCTCGTCAATATATTGCTCTGCCTGTACTCTGATAGTTTCTAATATGCTATGAGCGGAACATCGTAATGACACTAAGGCTTGCTGCTTAACATCAACTCCAAAAAAAGATTGACCAAGCCAAGCTCCTAAACCAGCCCCTACAATAGTACCGCCTCCTGGTTCAAGCAAAGTACCAATAGTGCCACCGATCCAGCCACCAATACTTGCTGCTGATGAATCTTCAGTAAGGATGATACCAGGGTTGATGGTTGATGAATTTAAGTCACAAATGGGAACTTCAATGCTGGTTTGTAGTATGGGAGAGGTAATTCCTTGATAGATACTTTGGCAGTAGGAATTAAGGGCTAAATGCAAACAACTGTTGAGTTTTCCTTGCCACTCTGAATCGGAAACTATCAATTTTTCTGCGTTTGTTGTATAACTGTTCAAAAATGTTTCTCCAAAATGGTCAAGTTGTGTTTTGATACTACTCAGCCGCAGGCTATCTCTCATGATTCCGTTTTCTAGTTGCGTTTGTCGATTTGCTGAAGCTTGAGCTTCAGCTTGTGTTAAATCTTTAACAGTGATTTGTGCTTCAGCCAGTTGATTCTGGAATAATATTTGAGCATTCAATAAATGCCTCTCTAGGATGCCAAGCCGAGAAATAAATGCGATCTTTTCGCCTATTGGTGTACTCAATGCTCCTTCGAGCCACTGCTCAAACTCTAGTAAGCTACTTATACCTGTTGTCTGTACTGTATGATTAGTTTTTTCCTGTAGAGATACTTTGGCATCAGCAACAAAAATACGAGGTTGCCCAACCAAGGAGTTGCCTAGTCCTCTTAGAGTAGTTTTAGCCCAAGCAAGAACATCTTCACGTTCCTCTTTGTCCACTAAGCCTATACGGTTAATTATGAAAACAATGTTGCCGTTAAGTAGCTCGTTTACTCTCCCCGCTGTATCTTTTTCTGTCTCAGATAGTAACTTGTCCGCAGATAGCACCATCACGGCAAGGTCTGATTTTTCGATCTCCTGATAAGCGCGTTCAGTTAGAGCCTGGGTGTCCATCGATCCTGGGGTATCTGCTAGGGTGCAGTGATGCTGGAGCAATGGCAGTGGAATATGCAGGACAACTTCCTCAACACCTTGTGGTGGTTTTGAGATGCCACTAGAAAGGTCAAGCAGAATGTATTTTGCTAAATCATCAAAGGGTATTGTTTTTTTGGTAATTTTCCCATTTGAAGTATGAGAGGTTACGCTGGCTGAAGGCTGGGAAGCATAACCAATTTTCGTGACTACACCTGTGGCACGATTAACACGCGAGGGTAGCATTTCAGACCCAATGATGGCATTTAGAAGAGTCGATTTTCCTGCTTTAAACGCACCAAAAAAAGTAATTTGTTTTTCCTTACGCCGAAAATTATGTTGAAGGTCTAGGATTGGTTGGAGTAAAGTTTTTACTCGATCTGGTGAATCATGTTTAGGGACAGAGGAAAACCATTTTTCTAGAGTAGAAAAGTGCCTGTCTAGAGTAGATAAAGTGACATGGGAACTCATTTTTTCACTTCCTATAAACAATTTATACAGATGTGAAAACTTTTTTATCCTCTTTGCCCGCTAAAATCTCTCTTAGTTCTTTTACAAATTGAGTGATTTCTTCAGGACGCTTATCGGCAGCAACACCAGCGATGGGAACAAGTTCAATTAATTTGCTGGCAATTGTGTCTAGACGGTTGGTTTCTTTTTCGACAGAAAAACCTGCTTGGCATTTTTGACGAATAATATCTTCTTGTTTAGCCCTCTGTTGATCTATTTGAGATTGAAGATTGTTAGTTAAATTCTTAGCCTCCTGAGAAAATTTCTGTTGGATTTTTTCACGGATATTTTTTTCTTGTTTAGAAATTTCTTCTGGTAAGCTAGTAACTATCAAACTACCTTCTTGAATGTCTTTTAACTGTTTTTTAGACATTTTAGACATTTTTTGAGGGATAGAATCAAATAGCTGCTCACCTATCATTGTGAGCATCCGTTCTGCAAATCCCTCACGCTGAAAAAGCATATGAATTAATTCCGAGACTAAATATGCTATTAAACCGATCAGAGGAGTGGCGACAGCCGAAATAGCTCCAAAAATAATAAAATCCAAAAGAATTCGTCCAATAAAACTGCCCCAGTCACCTGATCCCATCAAAGTTCCTGTTAGTCCACTAGGATCTAGCATTAGCACATTTATGGTAGACTGAAGACCTTTTTTGACTCTCCCTTTTTCTGTATCTAACTCATAACCAGCTAGTAGTTGACCACTAGAAAAGATACTACGAATCTGACTAAGTTCTAAATGAAAATCTTCAACTTGAGTTTGAACTATAGTATTCATATTCTCTATGTCTTCGTGAACCAAGGCAGGTGCTTTCTCTCCCCATTCTTCTAGCTTTTTCTTAATATATTTCTCAATTTCTCGTTTTAAAGTATTTTTCATCATATCTTGGTTGCCCAAGGATTTAAAAATATTTACAAATCCCGTTATTTCCTCAAGATTTAGTTCTTTTGAGTCCTCTTCCCAAGTCTTGTGTAAGTTGTTAATATAAGACTTTAAGTTAGCAAATAGCTTACCACTAATGATTTCACCAAATCGGGTAATTGTTTTTTGTATCTCTACTTTTTGAGCCTCTAACGCAGCTAATCCTATATCAGCTTCAACTTTGTTGCGTTCAAGTTTAACTAATGGCTCTGCTATCTCAGTTTTCTTAAAGGTTATGCCAATGAGAGCATTCTTAACAAACTCTTGTAAACTTTTAAAAGTAATCATAATTATATCTGTATTTTTTGCCTCACTTGTCAAATAATGCTCCAGTTCTGTCTCTAGGGCTGGTATAGACGAGCCTTCAAGCATTTTATAATCTATAGGATTGCTGCTACGTGCATCGAATGCTCCTTTTGCATTAACAAAAAATATGCGACGATTGTAAAAGTCTTTATCGAATTCACTTTGTTCATTTAAGAAGTGATCGTAAAGTTTTGCTTTAACCCATTCTTTAATTCCCTCAACTTCTTTCTCTTCAACTTGATTGATACGATTGACGACAAAAAATACATTGCTTAGGCGACCAGATCCCAATTTTTCTTCGATTTTTTCAATAAATTTACATTCATCCTCACTCAGAATTTTTGTTGCATCTAACAATAAAATTATAGCTTGAACTCGATTTAGGTAATTAGTAGTGACTTTTGTGCGGCTTGCCTGTTCTCCCAAGCCAGGAGAATCAATAAGTTTCACCCCGTTTTCACATAAAGAATTCAAACACTCTATCTGTGCGTACTCAATCTTTTCAAATCTATCAAGGATTTTTTTCTTATTGAGGCTTTCGATATCTTTAGGCGTTAGTTTAAACTCCTCCTTGTAATCATCAAAAGTTAAATAGCGCGGAGTTTCTTTACCTGTTTCGTATATAGCAACCTCCTTGCTTACGCCATATACTAGCATGGTAATAATGGATGTTGCTGGAGTAGCTTTTGCTATGAGAATTTCACTGCCTAAAATAGAGTTTAGTAAAGTGCTTTTGCCAGTTTTAAACTCACCAAGAACTATTACATTAAAAATTCCTTCACGAATATCTTTAGCCATCTTAACAACTACCTTGGCATCGGCGATAAGAGTTAATCCAGGTTGGTCTATTGTTCCACCTGTAGTTAAGTGAACAGATTGATTTTTTCGCTCACCGATGAGAACTGAAATATCTTCTAGTACAGAGACAAGAGTATCGCTCTTTACCTTGATAGGTCCATAGCCGCTTTCAGTTCCTGTGGCTTGATGGCTGGCAGAAGTGTTAGTAGTCATAGTTTTAGTCTCCATTGTTGTATCAAAGTTTTCAGAAATGTCAGTGCTGCCATCAGCAGCCATCTTGGCTATATTCAATTGCTCAAGTAGTTGGCTTTCAGTCTCATCTAAAGATTGTTTGTCCTGTTCATCTGCTTCATTTAGACACTGCTTCAAATGAGTTCTTCTTGTAGAGATTTCATTACAAGCATCTTCAACTACCCTCTTCAAAGTGTTGATAATAGTGTTGAATGCTACAGCAACTTGTTTATCACTGGTCAGAAAATTCTCTAGTGCTTTCTCTAGTGCTGGTACACCAGATACTTCAAGCATTTCGTTATTTATGGGGGTACTTGTACGGGCATCTAAGGCTCCTTTGGCATTAACGTAGAAAACTCTGCGGTTGTAGAATTCCTCATCAAATTCTCCTTTTTCATTAAGAAAATGATGTTCGAGTTTCATATGAGTACAGTCTTTAACTTCTTGAACTCCTTCTTCACCTGCGTCATCGTATACAGTATGGATACGATTGATAACAAAAAAAACATTGTCTAGGCGACCTTCACCCAGTTCTTCTTCAATAAACTCGATTTCATCAATACTGAATAGTTTTGCAGCATTCAATATAAAAATGACAGCTTGAGCTTTGCCAAGGTAGTTATTCTTAAGTTTGGTACGACTTACCTGCTCTCCTAAACCCGGACAATCAATTAGTCTAATTCCTTTCTCAAACAAAGGGTTCAAACATTCTATTTTTGCATAGTCAACATCTTCAAATCTACCCAAATATCCTTGACTCTCAATAGTTTCTATATCCTTTATCGTTAGTTGAAATCCTTTTTGGTAATCATCTAAAGTCAAATAACGTGGAGTGTCTTTTCTGTTCTCATATATAGCAACTTCTTTATTTGTGCCATACACAACTAAAGTGATAATAGCCGTAGCAGGAGTATGTCTAGCTATGAGTAATTTATCACCTAGAATAGCATTAATTAATGTACTTTTGCCATTCATAAACTCGCCAACAACTATTACACTAAAAATTCCTTCACGAATTTGCTTGGCTAGTCCATGAAGCTCATCAATATCCCTGTCAAGTTCTAACTCACCTACCAAAGCTGAGACTGTCTGTAGAGCAGATATGATAATTTCTCTGCGTTTCTTTATTGAAGAATAATCGCTAATAATCATCTCAAAATCCTCCTGTAACGAGTTGTTCAAGATGCTGTTTCAATTCGGGAACTGTTACACTTACCAGCCTGTCTATTTTCTCTTTCTTAGTCAGTAAATCCTGATGAGATGCGATCGCATCCTTCACACCACTACGAATCTTAGTGATTCCTTCGGTATACAAATCAGCCGTAGCTGTCTTTAGCTTATTGGTTAGTTCAACAAACTGGCTTTCAACTTGTTGCTTAATTTGTCCTTCTAGCTCCTGTATTGCGCCAATAGCCGATTCAAGAATGGCTTTTTTATCATCTGTTTCCATTGTTTTCTTGCCCAGCATCCGCACAATCTGTCCAGAGCCGATCGCAGCCAGACCAAGGGGCAGATTCGCAACTAATACTAAAAATCCACCCAACTGCAACCCTGTGGCTACAAACCCAACTTTATTTTTGCTTCTTCGAGGCATCAATAAATTTCTTAAATTTGCAGGAGTCTGGTCAAAAATACTTAGAAAGCTCTGTAAATTACTAGCTTTATCACCTAGCAACTCTCTCAAATCTCCCTGAATATTTTTATCAACCCCTTTCATTTCATTAATTAATTTATTTCTAATTGAAGCCAATTGCGAATCAAAAAACTCTGCCCAGACAGCCTCGATATATCCGGGTAAATGCCGCCTAATCGTAGTCACATCTTCGATCAGCATAATTTCCTCAGAAAGTTGCTGTCTCAGAGCAAATCCAAATCCTTCAATTTCTCGAAAGAATTCCTCTTTGAGAAAGGTATTAACGAAAATCTCTATTTTCTGTTGCGCTCTCTGAATATGGCTTTCTACCCCTTGGCTTTGTGAATCAATTTTGTCTAACAATTCCTGAAGCTCAGTTTCATTTGTAGAAATCAACGAATTTTGACGAACTGCTGATTCTGTCACCTCAGTTAGACAAATTTCTGCCGCTTGGTGCATCGCTGCTGATTTCAAAAAGCTATGTTTTTCCACTAGGTCAACTTTGACAAAATTACTCAATACCTTATAACCATTCGTAGTTACATCCCCAGACTTAAGAGCTTTGTTAGCCTTAGCAGCAGAAAATTCCATCAGCACTGACTGGCTCTCGAACGATCCTAGGAACGTTCTCACCATCTCAGAAATTGATAAACGCTCATCCTCTGGAACCAAATCCATTTGATTAATCACAATGGCAACTCTTTCCAAACCCAAGTTAGGCTTGAGAATATCTCGAACAAAATGTCGTTCCTTCTCAGAAAGCAAAGCAGTTGCATTGAGAACTAAAATTGCATAGTCAGTTCCCGCTAAGAGTTCTTTCCACTCGGCAATATTTTTGTTACCGTTAATGTTTTCTATCCTTAGTTCACAGGTTTTTAGTAGGTCACAATTTGTCTTTAACTCAATATTTAGGTAATTACTAGCCTGTGTATCTGGACTGGTGAGAAAAGACCGTAACTTTTCTACGGGGATAACCATCCTAGTACCATTTTTCGTACAAACTTCAGCATTATCTTTTTCCCCATGACTGATAACTAAACTAATTGCAGCCTTTGGTATCGGCGATGTGGGCAGCAGTTCTGGTTGGACTAAAAGAAAATTTGCAACAGAAAAACGTCCTGACCCAGCAGAGCCAACGACGAGAAGTCGCAACTTAGAGTTACTGGTCTGGTTTTTGACTGCTGTAATTAAATCAATCGTGTCCGACTCTCCAAGGACAGCAGCAGCATCTTTGACTTTATCTAAAAAGGATTGAATAGTTTCTGGCATGATTATCTCCGCTTCAATTTCTAGGGTTGAACAATTTTGCTGACTTGTTGATTTAAAGCCTCTTGGTTGAGAAGCTTCTTGCCAACAGGCTTTTCTTTGCCAGTGAGAGAGTAATAGATTTCAGAATTAGCAAAAAGTCTGAGAGCCTGAATACGCTTGGGGATTTCAGGATGACTATCATTCAAATCTTGCCATTCAGCAAACTTGTGAAACTCTCTGACTTCTGTAAATTTCCGTAGGTAGTCCTCAATATCAACTTGATTAACGTCTGCAATCCCGGTTACTAAACGCAATAAAGCTCGTTCAGCTATGGCAATATCACCACAACAGAGTAGTCCCGCCCGATCCGCTGTAACTTCTGCACGCCGAGACCAAGCCATCAAAGGGATGCCTGCGGTAGCGCGTAGCGCTACACCAATGAAGCCAAGATAGGGAGTAATTGCACCTGTCAGCATTTGAACTAACGTATGGTACATAGCGTGACCAGCCGCAATGTGTCCACATTCATGCCCAATAACAAAAGAGGCTTCTTTTTTAGAAAAATACTGGCATAGCCCAGGTGAAATATAAACCAAGGCATATTCATCAGTTCCTACCGTGTAGGCATTAAAGAAATCTGATCCGTCTTTGGTGACTGCATGGGGGATAGGGATATCCAAGGTCTTTGCACAATGAGCCACCACCTCGAATACATCAGGAAAAGATTTTTGGTCAATAAAGACACTACTAGCTAGGTCATGCCCAAACTGTAAGCTGACTAAAGCATCCATAGCTTTGTTAAGGACGGCTTTGACTGGTGTGGCATTCAATGTACGAATAATCCATTCATCTACGGGATGTGCGTATACAGGTGCAGAGGCTATGCCCGATCGCCTACCTGTATCAGAATGCTGAATGTATTCTTGGAAGCCTAAAAAAGTTTTATCTAAGTATTTGATAGTCATGGTTTTTGCTTTTTTAGTTTGCATGAGTTTGCTTTCTTATTGAACTTGATATCTGTCTACAAAGAATCAAATTAGAAACTTTTGCTTCTGACATCAATTCATGTGAATAACAAGGCATATCCATAGAGGTAAAGCCTACTTAAAATGAAAGGTAAAACTTGCGATGTGTGGTTATTTCGATTTATAGGGAAAGAACTTAACCGATTTATACAGTTACTTGTTCAGCCAAGTTCACTTGGCTGAACAAGTAACTGAGAAAGCCTTTTATCACCCTACCACTAGCAACAAAATTTCCGTCACGCCTAAAAGCAAGTGCTCAGGGAGCGCAAAGAACACTTCTTTGTTTCACTCTCTTTCTTTCTTTTTTTCACTTTCAAAGTAGGTATATGTAGCACGACCAACGAGTTCGATAATGCCAACCGCAATTCCTATCTTAACTGGTATAGTAAATGGATATCCAAGATTTGCCGCCTCCAAGCCGGCAACTGCAGTTGCATGTGCTGCCACCCCAATGCCCGATGCAATAGTGGCAGTAAGAATACCCTGAGCTGTAGCATTCTCAATGTTCACTCCGAACAGTGATCCTATTTGTATTACCATGAGTACCTCTTGTAATATAAGCGCCGCAGCATCAAGACCCACTGGGAGAACAGCGGCAGTTGCTCCACCAGCAGCTGCCCACATATGAATCTGATCTGAATGCTTTTTACAAATAGTCATACCATTCTCCTCGCTGGTTATTTTATCCAAGTTTGAGAACCCGCTAAATGCGGACTTCTTGCTTCCTTTTGCGCGCCCGCCTAACTATTTATTCGTTGCAGGCGCTAAATTATTCGATTTAGCTGCATATCAGCTTAACCCTCCGAAAAATGGAGGCAGATTTTGTCCCTATAGCTGCGACTTTAGTTGACAAGGCTACACAGATGCAGACTTTTCAGACATCCTCTTAGGTAAAATCAGATAAGTCAGCTCTCAGCACAGCAGCAATTAAACCAATCGCAGCTTTTTCCTCATCGCTCATGTGGTCACCAAAGCCAAGAAATCCTCCAGAAGCATTGGCAATATTGACTCCAAGAAAAATCAAAGCACCTTTAAAGGATTTCGATTCTTCTGTAGAAACTTTCTTGGCAAGAATGTCAGCAACATCGCCAAGCCCCTCTGATACATCACGAGAATCAGCACCATATTGCTTCATGATGTTGTTGAAATCAATCGAGACAGATGCAAAAACATCGCGTACAAGTGGAATTTTGTAGAGAGGAGCTTCTTCCACCTCTTTAACAAGAGCATGAGTTTCTTGGTCATCAATTTCTCCATCAGCGCCCGCTACAGCACTAAAAACCCACAGTGGTGAATATTGTAGAGATTGCCATTCTTCAGATGTAAATAGCTCTTTTGAAGTAACTTGTTCTTGAACAGACATAATTATTACCTTCTTTTTAAATGAATATTCCTTCAAGCCGAACAGATTGACTAGAAAAACTACTAACCCTCAGAAAAATGGAATTAGGGTTTCTTTCGTTGTTGGTTTAACCTTAAACCAATTTGCTCAATAAACTCTCCACCTTTGGGATGACTTACTGACATCAACAGGCACAGCTTCACCGCAATTTTTTTCCTGCTGTGATTCCCTTCTCTTCTTTAGGTGCAGCATCTTTAAATGGCATCTTTACGACTCACCGTTGCCGTTGTGTTCACCATTTCCCGCAGCTTTTCGGCGGCTTTGTTCGACATGGTTCATATTGCGGGTAAAAAGAATTACCACGAATGAAGTGCGCGCAATTGTGGCGTTTTTTTCGATTGATGGGCTTCCATGCGGGTTAGAACATCATCCAAAATGGCGATCGCCTCAGCAACAAACGGCCCTTTGTTTAACATCACACACTCAGCGCGTTCAGCCATTGCGGCATCGGTCATTTCTCCCCGCGAAGGTATGCCATTTTTCACCAAACTCTCTAGGACTTGAGTTGCCCAAATCACAGGAATATGCGCCGCTTCGCAAAGCCAGAGAATTTCTTCCTGAATCTCTGTTAAACGTTGATATCCAATTTCAACGGCTAAATCACCTCTAGCAATCATGACCCCAAAGGATTGTTTACCTGCTGCATAGATGATTAATTCTGGCAGATTGGAAACTGCGATCGCGGTTTCAATCTTTGCCACGATCGCAGGTCGGGACTGCCCTTTGACCAAACGCCGATCCAACTCTTGTTGAAGCAACTCAATATCAGCAGGACGTTGCACAAAAGAGTAGCCAATAATATCTGCGTGGGTAGCGACAAAATCTAGGTCGGATAAATCTTTTTCAGTCAGAGGACTGAGCGGCAATACTGTATCTGGGAAATTTAACCCCTTTTGGGGGCGGAGTTTGACTCCTTTGGGGCTGGCATTTGTCACCTCTAGTAAAATCCCCTGTCCTTTGTGTACTCGGTGCTGGGTATCAATCACGCGAGTCTGAATCTTGCCATCGTCGATATACACAGGGTTATCAACTATTAATAAATCGAGAATTTCGGGAACTGTGCAGGAAGTTTGGAAATGCTTGACATGGGATGGGATAGCATCACCTGCTTCTACTTTTCTTGCCGCTGCTTTAGTGGCAATTTTAGGCTCACAACGCAACAGCAGGATGCGATCGCCTTTAAATACCCGTTTTTTATGATGGGGAGCAAGTACCACTCCTGTACGGATTTTGAGACCAGCTAAGTCCATGATGATTTTACAAGGCGTTCCGGTTTCCTGCTGGGCCCGACGGATATGGTCGATCGTGTCTTGCCAAACTGCGATCGTATCGTGGGCGCAGTTAATTCGCATACAGTTTGCCCCACGTTGCATCATTTCTCGCACCATCTCATAATCAGTGGCGGCTTCCGTGGGTAGCGTAACCATAATCCTCACCCGCCGCTGGAGTGGAGATTGACCAAACAATTCTTCCGTGTGCTGTTGTAGTAATCGATCGCCCTCAAAAAAGAACTCGATGGGTGGACGGTTGAGTTGCTGGGCAGACTCAGATCCGCAAATCACTTCCAAGGTGGCAATGACAGCATCAAGATTGGGCATCACCCGTCCTTCAATCCGTCCTAATGAGGATAAGCCCCAAGGCATTAGTGCAGCTTGGAGGTCGCGGAGATCGTGCCGACGTAAAGCTATATACTCAGCTAAATTCAAGGCGCTAGCCAGAAACTCAGGACGCTGAATGTGCGATCGCCACTGGTTAAAAGTAGCTTTTCCTTCGCTTTCAACAGTCTGGCGAAGTTCTTGCAGAGTCGATAGCAAATTCTGTGGACTTGATAGATTCAGCGGTTCAACACTAAGTTCTGAAGTTGGGCTAATCATATATCAAAGTGTGGGATGGATGCCGTCAACAAGTATTTTCCGGGTTTACTGCTAAAGTGTACCGCTTGAGATTGATCGCTAGCCCTTTTCCCTATACTATAACTTTACTTTCAATTATTCTGGATCAACTGAAAAATGCAAGAGTCCTTTTCCAACTCAGCAGGCAGGCATTTACATGATGCCCAACTTCTTTTGGGAGAGCAGCGGTGGGACAACGCCGTTTATCTAGCAGGTTATGTTGTAGAATGTTCCTTTAAAGTGCTTGTCGAGCAACACTTTAAGCACGATCGAGATGCGGTAAAAAAATATGGACACGACCTCACTGAACTTGAGGGAAGGGCAATGGAACGCTTGCGGGTTCTCTATCCTATTCTGGATAGGCAACTTCCTGCTTCACGAATAGCTGATACTATTCTAGCTCAAAATCATCCAGAGAGGAGATATTCCAAATCTGGACTTTGGGCTGAAGCTGAGGCAAAAACTGCCGTTCAACGTGCCGAAGAAATTTATCGAGAAATCATCCCCAAGTTAGTGCTAAATGGCTCAATTTCCAGCCAGGATATTTAAAGAATGACAATCAGTTTTGGTGAAACCTTTGATAAAGTCCAGGAATGCTTTAGGGAACAAAGCATTGTAGTTACACTTGTTCCTAAACTTAAGTCTGTCACTATTATTCGTGATGTTAATGGAAAAATTAGGCTGTTTATTGAACAATTAAACGATCGTAGCATTGAAGAATCAGAAATTGCTAAGCTTAAGATATTTTTATCTAGCAAACTTGGCAATTACTATGGCAATGACATTTGGCTGCCAGCAGGAAAAAATGATGGTTATAAAGCTTTAATTGATACTATTAAGGCTGAAAGAGTTTTAGCACCTTGGGATGATGAATCAGTTTTGCCGCGCTGGTATATTCTTGAACGCCACATTGCTAAACAGGCATGGACAGACAAGAAATTAGGTCAACCACCTTGGTCAGAGGATTTAGTCGAGAAAAAGCATAAGCCCGCGATCGTATCTTTTTTCTCTTTCAAAGGAGGTGTAGGACGAACCAGTGCCCTCGTTGCTACTGCATTGACTTTAGCTCGTAACGGGCATCGAGTTGCCATTGTTGATCTCGATTTAGAAGCACCAGGCTTGGCTACAATTTTTTCACCAGATAGCTCCAATAATCTAGGTGTAATTGATTATTTATTGGAAAAGAAGATTCAAAATCAAGATTGGAAACTTCGCACTCACATCATACCTATTAATGAGCAGACGTTACTAGGTGATTATGGACAACCCTTGCAATTACTTCCCGCAGGAACAGTAGATGATAATTATTTGGAGAAGTTAGCCCGATTGGACTTTCAGAACCTTGTCGATGGTGAACTGCAAAGTACAATGCAAAATATGTTAAGAGAATTGGAAAGTGCAGTAAGACCTTTAGATTTTATTTTGATGGATGCGCGGGCTGGTTTTCATGATATTGGTGGCTTGGCAATCACAAATCTTTCACATGGAGTAGTCATATTTGGGACTCAATCACGCCAAAGTTGGGCAGGACTAACTCATGTTATTCGACATTTAGCAAGTCCTGGAATTGATGAGCGTTTGCCGTTGATTCTTGTACATTCGATGGCTCCAGCAATCGGAATATCAGGACGAGAAACAGAACTCACGGAATTTCAAGAACAAGCCTACATTGTTTTTAAAGAAAACTATTACTCTGAAGATGAAACAGTCCCTGATCCTAACAATAGAGAAGAACCATTTTTTCCTGTGGTTGTGCCGTATCAGGAGAGTCTACGCGGCGACATAGCTCTATTTTCTCGCAACTCAAAATCAAATCGACTGTCAGACCTCGTAAAGATAATGACTAATTCTCCTTATCAGGATATTGCAGAAAAATTATGTATACTTTTTGGGCGTGAATTAAAAAATGTATAGCAATTAAAACTATGTCTGAAATTAATAAACAGAGATTACTAGAATTAATAACGAATATCGCTCCTGGTCTGGGAACTGCTGAACAGGAAAGTAATGATGAGGATAAATTCTTAAAAAACTTTTTACCCATAGCAGATTATCGTTATGCTTTAGAACCCAATACACTATTAATACTAGGAGGTCGTGGAGTAGGAAAAACAGAATTATTCCGTTTACTCGCAATCCCTTCAGGACGAGAATCTTTGGTTGAAAGCTTGGGAATCAGATCCTTACCTACTTTGAGCAAAACGACGTGGATAGCTGGCTTTGGAAGGACTCGCACAGCAGAAAAGCGATTTCCAACGCCAGAGAGTGTTCAAAACCAAATGGATAAGGCTACAAATATTGAATGGCGAAGCTTCTGGATAGGTTTAATTTTAGGTGGGTTATTACAGCAAGAAGATTTTAAGTTCAAAGATTTTCTTGTTGAACAAATAGAGACAGAAATAGCCAACATTCTTAGAGATGACTTATCTCGCTTATCAATTTGGCAACCTATTGTCAATCAAAATCTTGAAAATTTAAATTCTGTCTTAGATAAATTAGATCAAAAACTGATTGAAGCAGATGATTGGTTATTTGTCACTTATGATGAATTAGATCGATTAGTTGCTTCCTATACTGCTTTAGCAAGTCCAATTCGTGAACTTTTAGCTTTGTGGCTCAATCGATGGGGACGTTGGGATAGAATACGACCCAAAATATTTTTGCGTACCGATCTATTTCGAGAGGATGTTTTGAGTTTTCCTGATGCTTCCAAACTGCAAGCCCATCAAATTCGATTGGAATGGAAACATTCATGGCTTTACCAACTTTTGGTCAAACGACTTGCGAACTCTGGTAATGAAATGACAGAATATTTGCAAAATATCCCAGAGTTGATTATTGAAAACAAAACTGATTTGGGCTGGACTGCAACATCAAATGAAAAATTGTTTGAAGAACTAATTCAAATGATGATTGGTAAGTATATGGGGGCTAATGCTAAAAAAGGAATTACCTATCGCTGGATTCCCAATCACCTTCAGGATGCTGGTGGTCGAATTGCGCCACGTTCTTTTCTCAAGTTATTTGCCTTAGCTGCACAAAGTCGAATACAACAGCACTCGACCGTTGAACAAAATACGCTACTCTTGCAACCCTCTGATTTACAAGGGGCTTTAATGAATACTTCAGATGATAGAATTCTGGAATTACAGGAAGAGTATCCTTGGCTAGAATCTCTCAAAATGAGCTTAGTAAATCTGAGCGCTCCCATGCCAAAGGAAGTATTTTTAGAGAGGGTAAAATCAACTACATGGATTCCTGAAAAACAACCACCTGTTACTAACCCCGAAGGAATTTTGCAATATCTACTTCAACTTGGAATTATAGAAGGTCGTCTTGATGGACGAATTAATATGCCTGAAATCTATTTATATGGATTTCAAGTTAAACGGAAAGGTGGGGTTAAACGTCCCAAGTAACATCAGACTAAAAATCAGGTAGAGGAGGTAATACCAAATCCTGTCTTCATCGGAATTATTAAACTCTCTCTTCTCTTCCTTCGCGTCCTACCCTACGGGAACGGCTTCGCCGAACGCGCCTTCGCGGTTAAATCATTCCGATACAACGGGAATTGATATAATACCTAATTTTTATTCTGCCCAAAATGCCATTGCTAAAACCCATTTGATATCTAATGCTTTAACCCATAAGTGCTGCGAATTGACAACTAAAATTTCACGCGACTGTAAAACACTCGTTTCACATTCTCCGCCGCCGTAACGTAGAACAAGACGATCGCCCCCAGCACCAACACAAAACTCAACGGCAACGGTTGAAATCCGAACAGGGTTCCTAAAGGTGTCCAGGGCATGAAGATCGTCACTCCTACGGTAGCCAGCGTTGCCATCAACAAGTATTTTCCGGGTTTACTGTCGAAAATAGATTTGCGGGTACGAACGACTAGCACCACCATCGAAGCAGAGATTACAGACTCCAAAAACCAGCCTGTTCTAAACTGTTGTGGTTGAGCGTGCAGCAGCAGCAGCAACGCCCCAAACGTCAGGTAATCAAAGATGGAACTCAACAAACCAAACACGATCATGAAGTTGCGGATAAACTTGATATCCATCCGGCGAGGTTTGCTGACTAACTCCTTGTCTACGCGATCGGTAGCGATCGTCAATTCTGGAAAATCAGTTAAGAGGTTGGTCAGCAAAATCTGACTAGGTAGCAGTGGCAAAAAGGGGAGAAACAGAGAAATTCCCGCCATGCTAAACATATTCCCAAAATTGGCACTCGTTGCCATAAACACATATTTTAAAGTGTTAGCAAATGTCACCCGTCCTTCCTTGACACCTTCGATCAGGACATTCAAATCCTTTTCCATCAACACAATATCAGCCGCTTCTTTGGCAACATCAACTGCACTCTCGACTGAGATGCCGACATCAGCAGCATGAAGCGCAGAGGCATCATTAATCCCATCTCCCAGATATCCAACTACATTCCCCGCTTTTTTGAGAGCGATAATAATCCGCTCTTTTTGGTTCGGCTCTACCTCAGCAAAAACATTTGTATCTTGTACTCGGTGCATCAAAGCTTCATCACTGAGCTTTTCGAGTTCAGATCCGGTCATTGCCTTTGGTTCAGGCAGTCCTATCTGCTGAATAATACTCATTGCCACTGCCTTGCTATCTCCGGTAATCATCTTCGGAGTGATTCCCAGCAGTTCCAACTCTTTTATGGTGTCAGCGATGCCCGCTTTTGGCGGATCGAAGAGCGCAAGGTAGCCCATAAATGTCATGTTTGTTTCATCATCTTTGCTGAAGGAATCTCGCTCGAAATCGCGATAAGCCACACCCAAGGCTCTAAATCCTTTACTGCCCAAATCTTCCGCTTGTTGGTGGAGTTTTTGTCGTCCGTCTGCAATGTCGATGGTTTTCCCTTCGGCAGTTTCAACGGTTGAGCAAACATCCAGAATATTTTTCAGTGCGCCTTTGGTGACAATTAGATTCCTACTATCTTTTTTGAACAGGATGCTGAGACGTTTGCGGTTAAAATCATAGGCTACTTCATCTAATTTTTGATAGGTAGAAATGTCGAAGGTTTTGTATTCGCGAATCGCTGTATCTATCGGATTCACATAACCAGACTCAGAGATAGCATTCAAATAAGCGTAAAGTAAAACGCGATCGCTATCTTTCCCCTCGACATCAACCGCAGAGTGAATTTTCACCTCTCCTTCCGTGAGCGTACCCGTCTTATCGGTGCAAAACACATTCATACTGCCAAAGTTTTCGATCGCGGGTAAATGCTTCACGATCACCCGCTTTTTCGCCATTGTCGCAGCACCGCGAGCCAAGTTAACACTGACGATCGCAGGTAGCAGTTGAGGGGTCAAACCCACAGCCAGCGCTAGGGAAAACATAAAAGATTCCAGCACAGGGCGATGCAGGTAGACATTGGCCGCAAAAATTAGAGCTACCAAAACTAGAGTTACTTCCATCAAAAAGTAGCCAAACTTGCTCAGCCCATGTTCAAATTCCGTTTCAGGAGGTCTCAGTTTCAAGCGTTGCGATACTTTGCCGAATTCAGTTTCTTTTCCAGTATGAACAACTACTGCTTTCGCAGTTCCACTAATAACATTAGTTCCCATATAGAGGGAGTTGGTGCGTTGATTTAGTCCAGTTACCGCTGGCAATACACCATTTAGTTTGTCAACTGGATAAGTTTCTCCTGTTAGTGCTGCTTCATTCACTGATAAATCTTTTGACTCTAAAACTAGACAGTCGCCGGGAATAGTTTTACCCGCCCCAAGCACCACAATATCGCCCGGAACTACTTCCTCATTAGGGATTTCTTGAGATTGACCATCCCTCAACACAGTTGCTTTAACTTGCACTAAAGCTAATAATTTTTCTACCGCATTCGATGCTCCTCGCTCTTGCCAAAATCCTAACAGCCCACTAATCAGGACGATCGCTATGATAATAATCGCATCTGCCGCATCTTTGAGAAAAATCGAGAGCACCGCCGCCAAAATCAGAATCAAGATAATCGGACTTTTGAACTGATTGAGCAACATCATGAATGCGCTCGATTTGTGTATTTGTTTGAGGCTGTTTGCGCCGTACTGGCTCAGGCGTTGTTGCGCATCAGCATGGCTTAATCCTGCTGCTGTAGAGTGCGTCTGTTGAAGCACTGTATCTGTGGATAAGCTCCAAAATGTAGACTGTTGATTCATTTTTTGATACCTGAGTTTTCATTAAATAAATATGCTATTATCTAGATATAATTTGTGGATATTAACTTAGATTTATCTGGCTGGGGAGTTTATGTCCGCTAACCTAGTTATTGCATTTTCGATGCCATCAGACCCACAAGCACAATTAGACCTAATGCTCTCCGAAAGTAATTAACGCCTTGAAATAATTCTTCCCAAGCCCAAGTAAACAAGGAACCAAAAGCTAGTATTTCCAACCCTAAATTAACTTTTCCCGTGGTAAGAATCAGCTTTAATAAACTAGCTAGAATCCAGACAATTAGTGGTAAATTTGGTGGTTGAGCGATCGTAATTTTGCCTTCGCTGTCCCGGAATGTTCGATCGAATAACGTATTTTCCATGAAATCTCCCTCTTTTTTAACATTTCTACAAGCACAAATAGGCTCAGTATCAGTGCTCTACCGTCCGCTTAGCAGTGGCCATGTCAAGGTGTTTTTGATTTAGGCACTTTTTCCTAAATTTTTAACGGTATCGCTATTATGGTTTCATAATTCGGATTGATTGCCATCCATCTTTAGACCCAAATTTTAGGTAAGGTAGATATCTCCTCGCTCCCAAATCTGGGTTAGCAGCCCCCTCGATTCTGGGGATAAAGAAACTCCAAGGGCGATCGCAACAGCATCAGGGTGCCATTTTCCCTCAGCAGGATTGTGGGATTCCCGCGAATCAGCAACCACCCAAGACTTCCGGCTGATAAAATATGCCACAAGCTGATAATTTGAATCAGCCGGATTTGACATCAGTTTAATAATCCAGGATGCAAAAAACCCGGTTTCTTCCAAAAATTGTCGTTTTTTTCGACAAATATTCACGTAGAAACCGGGTTTTTGATTCCCCATGCGTCCAGGACTGTTTAAATCGCTTTCAAAATTTGATCGTCTACAGAAAAATCAATCTCCCCTTTGTCTCTTCCCGAAACTAAATAATCATTCTGAAAAGAATCTTTTAACCCAGAAACTAGGTCAAATTCTGGCTGCCAGTTAAGCTCGGTAACAGCTTTGTTCACTGAGGCAAAAAAGTGCTGTAATCGCATGGGGAAAGCTTTCTTTTTGCCGAAGTCAAATTGTTTTGGATCGTAGTGTACAATCTTAATAGCATCTGCTGATTTGCCGGCGGCTAAAATGCAGGCGCGGGCTAAGCCATCAAAGGTGACAAATCGATCGCCCGAAACGTTGTAAATTTGCCCGATCGCCCTTTGATTCCCCAAAACTGCCGCCATCGCCCTAGCCAAATCCTGACAGTGCCCTAACTGCGTGAAGTGCATTCCATTACCAGGAATCGGAATCGGGCGATCGCGCGCAATGCGATCGAAAAACCAAGCCTCTAAATCGTTATAATTTTGGGGGCCATAAATGTAAGTCGGGCGAATTGAAGTCCAAGGTAAACCGGACTCTGCCAAGTAACTTTCGGTTTCAAATTTGCCCAAATGTCGGCTTTTGGGATCGGTAGCGTCCCCTTCAATATGAGGCATTTGATCGGATTTCAAATAAACCCCCGCAGAACTCATATAAATAAAGTGCTGCACCCTCCCTTTAAATATTTCAGCTAAAGGCTTTGTATCGCTCAGTTCCCGACCGTTATTGTCAAAAACGGCATCAAACTCAAGAGTCGATAACTGTTCTTTTAGTCCATCGACATTAGTGCGATCGCCCTGAATCTGCTGCACTCCTGAAACTGGTACTGGCTTATTGCCACGATTAAACAGTACCACCTCATGCCCTTGTGCTGCTAAAATCTTAGTCAGATAAACCCCGATAAATCGAGTACCGCCCATCATTAAAATTCGCATTATTTTCCAGACTCCTTACAGTTAGTGTCAACATCTTACAATAAAATTACTGCTTAGCTTTACTCAAAAATTCCTATGCAAGTTCCACGGCTACATCCCGAAACCATCGAAGAAGTCAAACAAAGAGCAGACATAGTAGATGTCATTTCCGGCCGCGTCGTATTGCGAAAACGAGGCAAAGAATTCGTAGGCTTGTGTCCATTTCACGACGAAAAATCTCCCAGTTTTACCGTCAACCAAGCCAAGCAAATGTACTATTGTTTCGGCTGTGGCGCTGGCGGAAATGCCTTTAAGTTTCTCATGGAACTAGAGAAACGCTCTTTTAGCGAAGTAGTATTAGACTTGGCTAAAACCTATCAAGTACAAGTCAAAACAGTCGAACCAGAACATAGACAAGAATTACAGCGCCAAATTTCTCTGCGAGAACAACTCTATGAAATTTCCGCCCTCACCGCCAAGTTTTACGAACACGCTTTAAGACAACCCCAAGGACAAGAAACCCTAGCCTATCTCAAATCAAATCGCCAGCTTAGCGAAGAAACTATCCAACAATTTCAGTTAGGTTATGCACCCCAAGGTTGGGAAACACTCTACAGCTATTTAGTAGAACAAAAGCACTATCCAGCCCAGTTAGTAGAACAAGCAGGATTAATTGTACCACGCAAATCAGGAGGCAGTGGCTATTACGACCGCTTCCGCCATCGCGTGATGATTCCCATTCGCGACACCCAAGGTAGAGTCATCGGTTTTGGTGGCAGAAGTCTCGGCGACGAACAACCAAAATATCTCAATTCTCCCGAAACAGAACTATTCGACAAAGGCAAAACTTTATTTGCCCTAGATACAGCTAAAATCGCCATTAGCAAAGCAGATGCCGCCGTCGTCGTAGAGGGGTACTTTGATGCGATCGCCCTTCATGCAGCGGGCATTGGCAACGCCGTCGCTTCCCTGGGTACAGCCCTCAGCCTAGATCAAGTGCGGCAGTTATTGCGCTACACAGACTCCAAACAAATTATCCTGAATTTCGATGCCGACAAAGCCGGAACTCAAGCAGCAGAAAGGGCGATTGGAGAAATAGAAAAACTTGCCTATCAAGGAGAAGTACAACTGCGAGTTCTCAACATTCCCGATGGTAAAGATGCCGATGAATTCCTCAAAACTTACTCTCCTGAACAATATCGAGAATTGCTGAAAACAGCTCCTCTATGGCTCGACTGGCAACTTCAACAAATGTTGGTCAACCAAGATTTAAAACAAGCTGATGTTTATCAACAAATTACTAAAAAGATTGTGCATTTATTAACAAAAATCACTGATGACAATCAACTGGCACATTACCTCCAAAAATCCGCCGAAATTCTCAGCAAAGGAGAGTTTAAATTGACCAAAATGCTAGCAGAAAGCTTGCTCAACCAAGTAGTTAGCGATTGGGGTAAAAGGCTGATTCAAGATGAATCATTGACAATGCCACTGTTAATTAGAAAAAAACTCAAGCCAAATAAACAATACAAAAGTCAGACTACAAGCAGCCTCAAAAATCGCTCCCAAGAAACTTTTTCCGCCGTAGCCAGAAGTCTTTTAGAAGAAGCAGAAGCGCAATTGTTGCAGATTTACTTGCATTGTCCCGAATATCGGCAAGATGTCAGAGAATCCATAGAAGCTAGAGAAGTGCAGTTTAGCCTTTCTCACCATAGATTTTTGTGGCATCAGATTTTGAATGCGGAAATATTGCATAAAAGCTATTTACAAATAGCGCCTTCTGAGTTAATATTAAAATTACAAGATAGTTTGATAGAATATCCCCATCAACTCAATCAAATTTCTCATTTATTTCACCTAAATGAGTTGTCGGAAAAAAATGTTTATCGCGCACCTTTAGTAATTCGGTCGGCTCTGGCGTGCATCGAGCAAATTATCAGCATGAAACGCCGTCGCATTGCACTGAATATGTGGGAAAATACGAATGTGGCGAGTAATTGTGAAGAAGCTGTAGAATATCACCAACAAGTCCTCGCTGAACAAGAATGGATAGAGGAATTGGAGCGGTTGCGTCAAGTCAATTTTTACGATTTAATATCAGTACCTTGGAGTGGCAATTTTTAGCTTGCACTCCCAGGTACTGATATCGTTGACGCTGGAATCGGTATTGTTTAAACACTCAGCAGTCAACAGTCATTTCGCTGATGCAACCGGAATTGATATTATCCTTCACTCTCGCGTGGCGCGGACTTCCTGCGTGTAGAAGCGGTTTCAAATGCTGGGGATATAACTAGCTCGCTAGTTATGTCCATAGTGGCAAATTTCAGCACTTGATTAAAAGCTAAACCCCGTATTTTTAGCTCCCAACGAATACCTTTTGCTTTCATCCGTTTGGCTTTTCGCATATCTACATCCGTAACTTGTTGATGCAACAGTAAATATTTCATTGCTGCTATAGCTTCAACTTTTCTGGGATAGGCAATATAAGTGATAAATCCACCCTCCCAGTGATTGGCGTTACGGATGCTGCTGATAGTAGCAACTCTCGGACTAAAGCGGTTCCAGTAAAAGTCGCTATATCCGACTGATTGTGTTTTAACTTGGAGTTTGTTTGGCATTTGACTTAACTCCTCTAACCTTTTCTGTGGGGTTAGCAATACCACTTGGGTGCTGCTATTCATAATTATAGCAAATTATTTAGGGAGTTTCCAATTCTCTTAAATAAATTTTGCATTCAGCCAAAACTCGATCGGTGTTCCGGGCTGTCCATTTCGGTTTCTTTCGGTCTAGTTTATGGTTTGTTTAAACGCAAACCGATAATTACTACATCTCTTTCAACTCCATCAAGTTCGGCGACTTGTGGTAGATGTCCCCAAGTCTGAAATCCAAATTTATTGAACAATTTTAAGCTTGGTTGATTGTGGGCAAAAATTATGCCGATTAAGGTTTTAATTCCTAATTCGGGACAGCGCCGAATTGCCTGTTGGAGTAATTTTTGTCCGACTCCGCAGCATTGGCGATCGGGTGCGATGTAAATGCTCACTTCTGCTGTATGCTGATAGGCGGCGCGCCCGTAAAAACGTTGCAAGCTCAGCCAGCCAATGATATTTTGTTCTGATTCCATTACCCAAATTGGTAAGGAATCAGGGGAATGTTCTCTGTACCAAGCAAGCCGACTTTCGACGGAGATTGGTTCTAAATCTGCTGTAGCCGATCGACCTGGTATGGCTGCATTGTATATTTGAACTATTGCTGGTAAGTCGCTTTCACTTGCGTCGCGGATTTTCATGAATTATTGTTGGGCGATGGGTGCGAGTCAGAAACCGGGTTTCTTCACAAAATCTCGTTAGGATGCCAAAATTATCGCAGAAACCCGGTTTCTTGGATTATCAACTAACTCGATTTTATGCTTGAATTTCAGTTATTGACTCGTTCACTTCTTCGTCTTTAACATCAAAATTAATTCGTTCATAAATCTCTCTGAGCGGCATTTGAAATTCTACTGATTCCAAGGTTAATACCGATTCCTCTGAGTCATACTCTGTTAATACCCATTTGCCATTAGAGTTTTTAGCAAATTGCTCGATATGATAGCTATATTGGTCAATTAAAATGTATTCTCGAAATTCCGGGATTGAGCGATAGGCGAGAAATTTGCCACCGCGATCGTAATCTTTGGTTGAATTGGATAAAACCTCGACGATTATCAAAGAATTTGTAACAATTGTTTTGTTACTTCCTTGATATTTTGGTTCTCCTTTAATAACCATGATATCGGGATAGACGTAGCGGCGAGTTAAGGGTATCCACAGGCGCACATCATTGATAAATGTCTCGTAATCTTGACCATTCACAGTCAAGGGGAATTTTCGGCAAAAATTCAGTGCGATTTTGTTGTGGTTTGCGGTTCCGCCTGTCATTGGTACTATCTCTCCATCATGGTATTCACTTTTATCGATCGCACTTTCTTCTAATGCGAGATATTCCTCCGGCGTGTAGTACCGTTTTTCGGTTGGTGGTTGCTTGGCGATTGCTGGTTTTTCTTGGGTTGGCATTGTCGTTCCCTTCTGCTCTGAAGTGATTTTATGATAACAGCGATCGCGCGGGAAGTCAGAAACCGGGTTTCTTCGTAAAATCTCGGTGAGGATGCCAAAATTATCGTAGAAACCCGGTTTCTTGGATCAGGCGCGTGGGGGCCTCAGAAACCGGGTTTCTTACCCACATTTCGGTGAGGATACAAAAATTATCGCAGAAACCCGGTTTCTAGGAGGTCATATTTTCAAATAAGATAGGTTCAATTCGCTTCAATACTTCCCTAACTAAATCTTCTGGACATTCACCAATCAAACTTGCTTGCCTTGATCGATAATCTAAAGAACGCAGTTGATCTGTCATAATTACACCTGTCACCAATTCACCTTCTGGAATGGGAACATAAAACGGATTTTTGCGTTGTGTGGTACTAATTGGACAGACAAACACAAACCCCATTTTTTGGTTAAATTTAGTTTGACTCACAACCAGTGCAGGTCGAGTTCCCATTTGTTCGTGCCCTGCTTGAGGATCGAAATTGAGGCGAATGAAATGACCTCGTTCGGGGATATAGTTTACCAAAATTCTTCTCCTTCTGGTTTTCCCCAATAGATTTCTTGGCTGGGTTCTATTTCGCCTGCTAATAATTCATCTAGGGTATATTTGGAAACTTTCTGATTTACAGGTTCTATGACCATTTTTCCATTTTCTATACTGCAAATTACCGAATCATCTGCTTTCAGGTTGAAAAATTTTACAATATAGTCCGGTATTGGCAAAGCTAAGGAATTACCCAAGTTGCTGATGTGTATTTTTGCTGTCATACATTTGCGATTTTAATGCTCAGGTTTATCTATTCTAACAACTAGATATAGTCGCGTGGGGTTGAGAAACCGGGTTTCTTACCCAAATCTTCGTTATGATGCCTAAATTGTCGTAGAAACCCGGTTTCTTGGATTAGGCGCGTGGGACTCAGAAACCCGGTTTCTTACCCAAATCTTCGTTATGATGCCTAAATTGTCGCAGAAACCCGGTTTCTTGGATTAGGCGCGTGGGACTCAGAAACCCGGTTTCTTACCCAAATCTTCGTTATGATGCCTAAATTGTCGCAGAAACCCGGTTTCTTGGATTAGGCGCGCGGCGTTGAGAAACCGGGTTTCTTACCCAAATCTTCGTTATGATTCCTAAATTGTCGTAGAAACCCGGTTTCTTGGACTAAGCGCGCTACGCAGAAACCCGGTTTCTTGGACTAGGCGCGTGGAGATTCAAAAACCTTACTCCAACCTCACGAATCGCCAAAATATTCGTGTTATTTTGAAGTCAGCTTAATCAATATTCAAATTGTACAGTTGCATCACATCGCTAATCGCCATTCTCGAATGTGCTCCTAAAGTTAATGGTGATGCGTGTCCCTGCTGCAAGTGTTCTGCCGCTGCACAGGCGATCATTGCTGCATTATCAGTACAATACTTTAAAGGTGGAAACAATACTCGCAAATTGTGTTTAGCTGCTGCGGCTTGCAAATGTTGTCGCAATCCGCTGTTAGCCGCGACTCCGCCACCGATCGCAATAGTGTTGAGTCCCAGATTGACTGCACAGGCGATCGCCCTTTTTGTTAAACTCTTAGCTACACTCTCTTGAAAACTAGCCGCAATATCATTAATCACAGATTCTGGCAAGATGCCCTCGCTACCAAAATGATTATTTTCTTTCTTGAGTTTCTGCACTAATTGCAAAACAGCAGTTTTCAAGCCACTAAAACTGCTGTCATAGGGATGAAAACCACCTTCGGGTAGAGAAATTTTGCCTTCTGGCAACTTAAAAGCTGTAGGATTCCCCACTGTTGCCAATTTGTCAATTAGCGGCCCGCCCGGATAGCCTAGCTGCAATAGTCTTGCGACTTTATCAAAAGCTTCCCCCGCTGCGTCATCGCGAGTGTGTCCTACGGTTTCGTAAACTCCACAATCTTTGACGTGAATTAAGCTGGTGTGCCCCCCAGAAACTAACAGACACAAAAATGGTGGCTGCAAGTCTGGTTCAGTAAGGTAAGAAGCATAAATGTGCCCTTCCAGGTGGTGTACGCCTAAAAAGGGTTTTTGGTGGACGATTGCCAAGGTTTTTGCCGCTGTCAGCCCGACTAACAATGCGCCTACTAAGCCGGGGGCGCAGGTGGCTGCAATCCCGTCAATTTCTGACCAAGTGAGGTTGGCTTCAGACAGACACTGGGCAATTACTTGATTTAACATTTCTAAGTGACTTCGTGAAGCCACTTCTGGAACCACCCCGCCGTACTGCTGGTGGATTTTAATTTGTGATGCTACAACATTGCTGCAAACTTGACGATTCTTAACAATTGCTGCGGCAGTTTCGTCACAACTTGTTTCAATTGCGAAAACGGTTGCCATTAACTGGTAATTTTATTTGATAGGTTGGCTATTGCTAGCTTAAACTGTCAACAGAGCAGTAATCTGGATGACCGATCAACAAGTTGAAATGCTTGTACAAAAACTTATTGTTTTGTAACAAAAGGAAACAATTTCATGCGACGATTGTTTGCTGCGATTTTAGTGGTGAGTCTTTGGATTAGTTTTGCTCCTGTAGCCTCGGCTTACAATTTAGTGCCGTGCAAGGACTCCCCCGCATTCAAGGAACTGGCTCAAGATGCCCGTTCTACCAATGGCGACCCGGCATCTGCAAAAGCCAGATTTGACCGTTATTCCGAAGCTTTGTGTGGCCCTGAAGGATATCCTCACTTAATTGTGGATGGCAATTTGAGCTACGCTGGCGACTTTTTGATTCCTAGCGTGCTGTTTTTGTATATCGCTGGCTGGATTGGTTGGGTAGGCCGTGCTTATCTGCAAGCAGCTAAGAAATCTGACAGTCCAGAGGAAAAAGAGATTATTATCGATGTTCCAATGGCAGTCTCATTTATGCTGAGTGGTTTTTTGTGGCCTGTGGCAGCCCTCAAGGAAATCACCAGTGGTGAAATGTTTGCTAAAGACGACGAAATTACCGTTTCGCCGCGCTAGTAATTTGGGATTTTAGATTTTAGATTTGAGATTTTAGCTGGTTGACTCATGCCAATTTTAAAATCCTCAATCTAAAATCTGTTCGCGCATTGTTTTTAAAGTTGTCTAAATTTTCGAGGAGCAGTATTTATGCAATACTTTCTGAAGTATCTTTCAACCGCACCAGTATTGGCAGCAGCTTGGATGGTGGTAACGGCAGGAATTTTGATCGAGTTCAACCGTTTTTACCCTGACTTGCTTTTCCACCCGCTGCGCTAAAGTTTCAGCGAATTTAGGTTCCCAAACCTAGGTAAAAAAAGTTGAGAGTTTTGAATTTTGAGCTGTGATTTATCAAGTTATTTCAAGGCTCAAATATCAAAACTCTCAAAATCAGGGAATAGAGCATAGGGCATAGGGCATAGGGCATAGGGCATAGGGCATACCTCACTTTCTTGAGAACCCCTATAATGACCACTGACTAATGACTAATGACTAATGACCACTGACTACTGACTAATAACTACTAACTACTGACTACTGACTAATAACTACTGACTACTGACTACTGATATCAATGAAGTCTTATCTCGCCGCAGCAATTCAAATGACTAGCTTGCCTGACCTGGAAAAAAATTTAATCCAGGCAGAGGAATTAATCGACCTAGCCGTGCGTCAGGGTGCGGAGTTAGTTTCTTTACCAGAAAATTTTTCCTTTATGGGAGAAGAAGAGGAAAAAATTGCTTCTTCCGAAGCCATCGGGCAACAAAGTGAAAAATTTCTCAAAACTATGGCTCAGCGTTTCCAGGTAATGATTCTGGGCGGCGGATTTCCGGTGCCGACGACGGGGGGTAAGGTATACAATACTTGCTTGCTAGTCGATCCCAACGGTACTGAGGTGGCAAGGTATGAAAAAGTACATTTGTTTGATGTGAATGTGCCCGATGGCATTACTTATCGGGAATCGAACACTGTGAAGGCTGGTGCAGATTTGCCGCCGATTTATGTGTCGCCGGAATTGGGGACCCTGGGGCTTTCGGTGTGCTATGATGTGCGGTTCCCGGAATTGTACAGGCATTTGTCCCAGCAGGGGGCGGATGTCTTGTTTGTGCCGGCGGCTTTTACGGCTTATACTGGCAAGGATCATTGGAAGGTTTTGTTACAAGCTAGGGCGATCGAAAATACTTGTTACACGATCGCCCCGGCACAGACTGGACACCACTACGGCCGCCGTCAAACTCACGGTCACGCGATGATTATCGACCCTTGGGGTGTGGTTTTGGCCGATGCCGGGGATGAACCGGGTGTGGCGATCGCCGAAATTAATCCCGATCGACTAGAACAAGTCCGCCGCCAAATGCCCTCACTCCAACATCGCGTTTTTCTCTGAAGGATTTTTGAGACCCATGGGTCTCAAAATTGCCGAAATTAATCGCTATCCGCTAATCACTGGACAAAAGTGAACAAGGTAGCCAGTCTAAGCCTTTAATTAGGCTACGTTAGCAGGGTCACGACACCTACGGGTGCTTTCGAGCCTGTAGCTCTGTCGCCGGAGATTAAACATCTTTATTTAGCTAAGGAAGTGTCTCCGGCACGACAAGCCTCGCTAACATTGACGAGGAAAACATAACCTGAGTAATCAGAGGACTTTTATGTCTAACTTTGTGTTCGTTCTAGATACCAACAAACAACCGCTTGATCCAGTACCGCCAGGACAGGCAAGACGATTATTGAACCTACAACAAGCGGCTGTATATCGCCGTTACCCGTTCACGATCATCCTGAAATATGCAGTTTCAGACCCGCAAGTGCAACCTGCTCAATTAAAAATTGATCCAGGTTCCAAGACTACTGGGCTAGCAATTGTGCAGGGCGATCAAGTTATCTGGGGTGCGGAATTAACCCATCGCGGGCAGCAAATTAAAAACGACTTAGAATCGCGTCGTGCCATTCGTCGCAATCGTCGTAACCGCAAAACTCGTTACCGCAAACCACGCTTTCTGAACCGCAAGAGAACGCCCGGATGGTTGCCACCGAGTAGAGAATCCAGGGTGAAGAATATCATGACTTGGGTTAACCGCGTCCGTCGATATGTGCCAATTACAGGCATATCGCAGGAATTGGTTAAATTTGACACGCAGGCAATGCAGAATCCCGAAATTTCTGGCAAGGAGTATCAGCAAGGTGAACTTGCGGGCTATGAAGTCAGGGAATACTTATTAGAGAAATGGGGGAGGAAGTGCGCTTACTGCGGGGTGGAAAACGTACCTTTTGAGGTAGAACACATTCACCCAAAATCAAAAGGTGGAAGCGATAGAGTTTCCAATCTCGCCATAGCCTGTCATGGATGCAACCAAAAGAAAGGCAATCAAGATATCCGGGAGTTCTTATCCAAAAAGCCTGAGATATTGTCCCGTATTTTGAAGCAGGCCTCACAACCTTTGAAAGATGCAACTGCGGTAAATTCTACCCGTTGGGCATTATTTCAACGACTTAAACAAACAGGATCACCAATAGAAGTTTCAACAGGAGGTAGAACAAAGTTCAATCGTACTCGACTGCAACTACCTAAAACTCATTGGCTGGATGCCGCCTGCGTAGGAAATGTAGAAATGCTGCAAGTTCACGCTAAGAAGCCGTTGCTAATTTCAGCTAAAGGATGGGGCAATCGTCAGATGTCTACGACTAATAAATATGGATTTCCGGTGAGGCACAGAACGCGGTGCAAGACGTTTTTTGGGTTTGGGACTGGCGATATGGTGAGGGCAGTTCTCCCTTCGGGGAAGTTTGCAGGTACTCACGTCGGCAGGTTGACTGTCAGAGAAAGTGGAGTTTTCGAGATGAGAACGCCACTAGGCAAGGTAAGTCCAGTGCGTCATAAATACTGCGAATCAATCCACCGCAACGATGGGTATATGTATGCGTTTTCCACAAACGTCCAATGAATTAGCGATTAGAGGCGTAGCGATCGACTAGAACAAGTCCGCCGCCAAATGCCCTCACTCCAACATCGCGTTTTTCTCTGAAGGATTTTTGAGACCAATTGGTCTCAAAAATCCAGTTCTAGTCACGGACAAAACCAGAATAATTTTAATTAGAGCGAGGAATTGTGTACGTTCGTACACAAATTTTCAGTTGTCGCGAGTGCCGACAGGGAACGCTCTTGCCCCCCCGTACAACATAATATGTAGAATTGCACGAAATGCGTCTTTTTGGATAAATGAAACACACTCTTTCGGTTTTAGTTGAAGATGAAGCGGGTGTCCTCACCCGAATTGCTGGTTTGTTTGCCCGCCGGGGTTTTAATATTGAAAGTCTCGCCGTTGGCCCGGCCGAGCAAGTGGGAGTGTCTCGGATTACGATGGTGGTACCGGGAGATGACCAAATTATTGAGCAGTTGACTAAGCAACTGTACAAGTTGATTAATGTGCTCAAAGTGCAAGATATAACCGAAATTCCTTGTGTGGAACGGGAATTGATGTTGTTGAAAGTTAATGCTGCTACCGGGACGCGATCGGAAATAATTGAGTTAGCTCAGATTTTTAGAGCGCGAGTGGTGGATATTGGTGATGATACCCTGACTTTGGAAGTAGTCGGAGATCCAGGTAAAATGGTGGCGATCGTCCAGGTGCTCAATAGATTTGGCATCAAGGAAATTGCTCGTACTGGGAAAATTGCTCTGACGCGGGAGTCGGGAGTAAATACCGAGTTTCTTAAGTCTTTGGAAGCGAAAGTTTAAGTTAGTTGACGGTTGACGGTTGACTGTTGACGGTTGACTGTTGACTGGCGCTTTCAATATTTTGTTGAAAGCTTTGAGAGATACCTCCTTGACAGGAGAGCTTGTTGCTTTCTCTGTCTTGCCATACACGGTTATTCCTGGCTTAGTCCGGGATTTACCGGATTAAATGTATCTGCATCCCTTATTAAATGAACTTTCACCAAAACTTAATGCTTATATTAATTCACTAAAACAAAAAGCCAAAGGTTAACAGTCAACCGTCAACAGTCAACCGTCAACAAACTAATTACCATTCTGGTTTAGTTGCTACTAACATGGTTGCGGTATTGCTGTCTACAGGTTTAGAGAAAAAATATCCCTGTCCGTATTCACATTGCAGTGCCCTGAGCAAATTAAGCTGTTCAATAGTTTCTATACCTTCAGCAATTACATTCATGCCCAAATGACCGGCTAAAACTAAAATAGTCTGCACAATGGCTTCGTTTCCTTCATCTTCCGTCATCCGGTTCACAAAATCTCGATCGATCTTTAAAGCATCAGTGGGAAAAGTGTGCAGCCGACTCAAAGAAGAATAGCCAGTGCCGAAATCGTCAATATATAATTGAACCTCTAAACTTTTCAACTCCACGAGCACAGCCGCTGCTGATTCGGCATTCTCCATAATTACACTTTCAGTAATTTCCAACTTTAAAGTGCGAGGATTAAGCTGAGTTTCTGCCAAAATCTCGCGAATACGTTCGATTAAATCTAGCTGTTTAAATTGTTGGTTAGAAAGGTTGACGCTGACAGTTAGATGAGGATGCTCCGGGAATTGCTGATGCCATTGTTGCATCTGCCGGCAAGCCGATCGCATCATCCACCAACCAATAGGTATAATCAATTTGGTTTCCTCTGCTACCGACATAAAATCCACAGGAGAGACTACTCCCCGCGGCGGGTGATGCCATCGCAGCAGCGCTTCAAAACCGCTGATCGTACCGCTAGTTAAACAAATAATCGGTTGGTAGTAAAGTTGAAACTCCTGGCGTTCTAAAGCGTGGCGCAGGTCATTTTCTAGTTGCAAAAGGGCGACGGCACGAGTGTGCATACTTAAGTCAAAAACCTCGTGACGAGCTTTACCCGATGCTTTAGCATGATACATAGCGGCATCTGCATCTCGCAGCAATTCTTCAGGCCGATCGTACAAAATTTGAAGCTGCTGGATAGGGGGAATGGCGGAGTCGGCAGCAAAGGCAGATAAACCAACTTCTATGTTGTTAATATCCCGATCGCCCGCGAGGGATTGTTCCGAATTTTCTGATGACTGCTGCGACAAACCGGAACAAACAATCCCAATACTGGCACTGCTAAACACCTGATATTCGTTGAGGTAAAAAGGCTCCGATAGTTCGGTTTGAACTCGATCGGCAATATAAATTGCATCCTCCCTGTCTTTGATATTTTGCAGCAAGATAGCGAATTCATCGCCACCGAGGCGCGCCACTGTATCTCCATGACGCAAACAAGTTTGCAGTCGTCCAGCGATCGCAATCAGCAATCGATCGCCGACTAAATGCCCTAAACTGTCATTGACAACCTTAAAACGGTCAAGGTCAATAAACAACACCGCAAACAAAAAATTAGGACGACATTTTGACAAGTCGATCGCCTCAGACAACCGATCCATAAATAAAGCTCGATTCGGCAAACCAGTCAAGGTGTCGTGCAAAGCGTCATGTACTAACTTTTCTTCGGTTATTTTGCGATCGGTGACATCTTCCACAGTGCCTTCATAGTAAAGCAAAATTCCCTCAGCATCGCGAACTGCCCTGGCATTCTCCGAAACCCAAATAGCCGTACCATCAGCGCGGTAAACTTCCGACTCAAACTCAGACACATAACCGTGTTTTTCGATTTCCGACAAAAACTCACCCCGGCGATCGGGTTCAACATATAGTTGGGTATCGATATTTTGTATTTGTATCATCAATTCTGCCGCCGACTCATAGCCATAAATCCTGGCCAAAGCTGGGTTTGCACTGAGGTAGCGCCCGTCTGGACTCGTCTGGAAAATCCCCTCGCTGGCATTTTCAAAGATGCTGCGATATTTTTCTTCCGCCCGTTGCAGTCCTTCTTCTGCTTGTTTGCGATCGGTAATATCAGTCAGAGTGCCAATGTAGCCGAGAACTTCCCCACTTTTAGCAATTTCCGGCACCGCTTGCGAAAATACCCAAGTTGTGCGATCGCCCTGGTAAAAGCGGTACTCTAACTTAAAAGGCAATCTCTCTCTCACCGCCCGGTACCACTGCTTCAAAACCCGGTCATGGTCCTGTGGATGCAAAGCTTTAGTCCAACCAGAGCCCAGTGTCTCCGTCAGACTCAGCCCCGCCATCTCCAAAAATCGTTCATTGACGTACAAACACTCTCCAGAAGCATCGCCCCGAAAAATCCCCACCGGGAGAATTTTTTCCAAAGTGTAATACCGTAATTCACTTTCTAGTAGCGCATTAGCCGTTACTTTAGTCTCCGTGATATCAAACATTGCCCCTTGCAGGATCAGAGACTGGCTGGCTTCGTCGCGAACCACAATCGCCCGGTCTCGAAACCATAGCACTTTGCCGTTGCGGGCGATCGCCCGGTATTCTGAAACAATCGGCCCCTCCGAGGGGATATATTCTCCATCAGCGAATGTCTGTGTAACGCTTTCAGCCAGCACCCGATCGCGATCGTCCGGGTGAACAACTTTCAGCCACAAATTCGGGTCAGCCTTCCATTCAGCCACAGAATAGCCAAGCCAAGTCTCAATTTGCGGGCTAATATCAAGTTTGATGCTAGGGTTGTTCAGCGGAGAAATGTAGGTGACAGTAGGTGCTTGTTCCACAAGAGCACAGTATTTTGCTTCCACAGTGTAGAGTTGTGCTTGCAGTCGCTGTCGCTCTAATTCCGCCGTCGCCCGCGAGGCAAAGATTTTGAGAATTAATCTAAATTGAGCTACCTTTTCTGGGGAAAAGGGTCGATCGTCGAACAGACAAATAGTGCCTAGGGGTTCGCCGTAGGAGTTGACTAGGGAGACTCCCAGGAAACTCCGCGCCCCTCTAGCTAAAGGTCTACGGTCTTGAGGAAAGGTTTCTATAAGGCAGTCTGGACAGGAGTACATTCCCTGCTCGATCGTCAGTGATTCGGGAGTATTTGCCGTGTCGAACTCAAAGTTTGGCTGCCGTTGTCGATCGCTCCAAAAGCTGATAACTTGCAATTTAGGACTAGAACCATTGCGATCGTGAGACTTGAGCAATTGGGACAGGATGGCGCTGCGAACTGAGAGTGCGGACGCTAAGTGACGAACTAACGCCTCAAAAAATTCTTCTCCCGTCGCGCGATCGATACCTGCTAAAATTTTGCCCAGCAAATCTTCATCGAATTGAGAAGCACCACTAACTTGGGGATCGTTACAGGCCAGAGACTGAATTTCGTATTGAGAACCGTCCATAGTTATCAGCTTTATAGAAAGATATAGATGCCAGCGAACCTGCGCTGTTTTGTAAACAGTAATCCCGATCCAAAAAAGAACACTTAGATGTTTACTGTACGACTACTACCACTCTCGCAGACACCGACTAAAAAAATAACTACATATCCTCACAGATGAGTAACATAGCAAGGTAGGATCGGAGGTAGAGCATCTTTAACAATTAACAAAAAAATATGAAAGCAATTGTTTTTGAAACTCCCGGAGCCCCGGAAGTGTTGAAACTGCAAGATATCCCAGCCCCTACTATACAAAAAGAAACCGAAGTTTTGGTAAGGCTCAGAGCCGCGGGAGTAAATCCGATCGACACTAAGTTGCGGGGGCGCGGTACTTTTTATCCCGATCGAACTCCTCACGTTTTGGGCTGTGACGGTGCTGGAGTTGTTGAAGCCGTAGGTTCTGGCGTACAAAGTTTTCAAGTTGGGGACGAAGTTTTCTTCTGCAACGGTGGCTTAGGCGGTCCGACAGGGACTTATACTGAGTTGGCAGTGATAGACGAGCAGTTTCTCGCCCTCAAGCCTGCTAGTTTAAGTTTTGTGCAGGCGGCGGCGTCACCGTTAGTCTTAATTACAGCATGGGAATCGCTGTACGATCGCGGACGCTTGCTAGCTGGTCAAAAAGTTTTGGTTCAAGCAGGTGCTGGCGGTGTCGGCCATGTCGCCATACAGTTAGCCAAATTACAGGGTGCGGAGGTTTGCACTACCGTCAGTTCCCCAGAAAAAGCCGAATTTGTCCAACAATTAGGAGCAGATTCAGTTATTTTCTATAAAAAAGCCGATGTTGTCGATGAAATTTTGACTTGGACCCAAGGAGAAGGAGTCGATTTAGCCTTCGATACCGTTGGGGGAGAAACTTTTTACCAAACTATTCCGGCTGTAAAAATTTATGGAGATTTGGTGACAATTTTGGAACCAGACCCCGCTTTAGGCAATTTGAAAACCGCCCGAATGCGAAATCTGCGCATCAGTTTGGAATTAATGTTAACCCCAATGTTGCAAGGTTTGGTAGAAGAACAGCAACAGCAGGCTCGTATTTTGCAGCAATGTGCCCGTTTGTGCGATCGTAACTTACTAAAAATTCACGTCAGCCAAACTTTCCCCCTAGAACAAGCCCAAGCCGCTCATCAATTACTAGAAACAGGCTCCGTAACAGGTAAAATTGTGTTGCAGATTTCCTAAGTACAAGGAAGCAAGTCCAACGACTGCGTTTACCGCCGTAGCGAAGTTGAAGGATACCAACCGCTTCAGGAAGAAGGCAACCCCCCTCACCCCCCAAGGGGGTCAGCAACAAGGTACATCTCCAATCTTCAATCCCAAATCCCCAATCCGAAATCGAATGGCTGACAAACCTTATTCCATCCTTTCCTGCGACGGTGGCGGCATCCGTGGCCTAGTTTCCGCCATTATTTTAGAAAAATTGGAGCAAAAACTACGCCAAAAAGCTCCCGATAAAAAACTCAGAGATTATTTCGATTTGATGGCCGGTACTTCCGCAGGAAGCATGACAGTTTGTGCTGTAGCTAGAGGAATTGATGCTAGCCGCATCAAAAAAATGTACATCGAAAGAGGCATAGAAATATTCCCACCTTTCAAAAATGTCTTTAGTAGTTTTATCAACCGTCTTTCCGCAGGTTTTTCCACTCAGCCCATCTACGATGGTGTAGGTTTAAAACAAGTGCTTCAGGCATTTTTTGGACAAGGAGAAATTAATTTTGAAAAACTACCAAAACCAATAAAACCCGAAAATTTAGTGGGCAAACCCTTACTATTTCAAGAGTTGCCAAAACCAGTTTTAATTACCAGTTACGACATTTATAATCGCCAACCAGTTGTTTTCAAGAATACCAAAGTTGCCCACGAAAAAATCCCAGTTTGGGAAATTTGTCGCTCCTCTGCTGCCGTACCCATTGCCTTTCCCGCCCACATCATGAACAATCCCGACTTTCTCAAAAATTGGGAGGAAGAGGGCCATCAAATCCCCGTAGGCGGCAATATCAAAGGTATTCCTTTAATAGACGGCGGATTTGTCGCCAGTAACCCAGCATTATGTGCGATCGCAGAACGTTTGCGCTGGAATAGCAATCCCCCTGCTAATCCCAAATGGCGACAAAATCCTGCTAGCCCCTGGCGCGATACAGTCGATATCCAAGATATTTTAGTCACATCTTTAGGCACTGGTCAAAATCTCAAACAAATCGGCATTTCAGAATCGCAAACATGGGGTGCGGGAGAATGGATTAATCCCCTAGATGGTATCCCCATTATTGATGTTTTTGCCGATGGTTCCTCCGACGGCATCATTTATATCATCAATCAATTAATGAATGCCGAGCAATATGTTCGCTTTCAACCAATATTGTCAAAAAACTATTCTGCATTCAATGCGAATCAACAGATACTTTTAGAAATTCAGCAAGAAATTGAAAAATCATTTTTGACCAATAAGAAGGAGGATGAAAAACTGAATAAATTGGCTGATATTCTGTTGTCTCGTTGACTGATAAGTAAATCCACCTAATTAAACGTAAGATACAGGTGGCTAAAAAGCTTGCTGTATGAGCATTCTTCACCTCGATCTTCCCCCCTTGGGGGGGCTGGGGGGGTGACTTCTTCCTGAATTTCCCCCCTTGGGGGGGGTTCTTCTTCCTTCTTCCTGAATTTCCCCCCTTGGGGGGGGCTAGGGGGGGGTTCTTCTTCCTTCTTCCTTCTTCCTGAATTTCCCCCCTTGGGGGGGCTAGGGGGGGGGTTCTTCTTCCTTCTTCCTTCTTCCTTCTTCCTTCTTCCTTCTACTTATCAAATCCTGTATTCATCTCTCTGTGTTCTCTGCGTTCTCTGCGGTTAAATAATATAAAATCCTGTCTTCATCGTCCTGTATTAAAACTCTCTCTTCTCTTGCTTCGCGTACTTCGCGCCTTCGCGGTTAAATCATTCCGATACAACCGGAATTGATATAACTCCCCTGAAAATTCAAAAATAGACGTGATTTTGTATATATATTATACCTGGATACCCGACTTTGTGAAAAAGTTGGGTATCTAATAAAAAATGACGATTAAGTCGTATATTCGGCATTAATCTTTACGTAGTCGTAACTCAAATCACATCCCCAAGCTTTCGCAAAACCTCCGCCATTGCCCACACTAACCTGAATTAAAACCGTATCATTGGTCAAATATTCTCCCTCAGCCGCCGCTTTCATATAATTACTCGCGGCAGATTTATCGTAGGCTAAAGGTTGCCCATTTTCCATCATCAAAAAATCTCCCAATTGAATTCGCAAGTTCTCTTGTTCAAAAGGTACGCCCGCACGCCCAGCCGCCGCTGCAATTCTTCCCCAGTTTGGATCGCGTCCAAAAATTGCTGCTTTCACTAAAGAAGAACCAACTATGGTTTTGGCGATTTTACTAGCTGAAACTTCATCCGGCGCGCCACTAACTTGCACTTCTACTAAACAAGTTGCACCTTCACCGTCACGGGCGATCGCCTTGGCTAAATGCACGCAAACTTCTGTAAGCATCGCCTCTAATTTCTCCGCATCTGCACCCATTTCTGTAATTGCTGGTGTGCGAGATTGTCCGTTAGCCAAAGCAATTAGCGAATCGTTGGTGCTGGTGTCTCCGTCAACAGTAATTTGATTGAAACTTCTGTTAGCCGCGCGACTCAGCATTTCTTGCCACAAATGTGATGATACGGCGGCATCACAAGTTACAAATCCTAGCATTGTTGCCATATTTGGGTGAATCATTCCCGAACCTTTGCAAATGCCACCGATGCGTACCGGTCGATCGCCAAACATGGTTTCTAGAGCGATGGTTTTCGGCACTAAATCTGTTGTACAAATAGCCTTAGCGGCCGCATCGGAACCAGTGGAAGAAGCCTCGGCCACTAATTGCGGAATTGCCGCCCTCAGCGGTTCCATTTTAATCCGCTGCCCGATGACTCCTGTCGAGGCCAACAGAATTGATTCTGGGGGAATATTCAGCGCTTCTCCCAACAATTTCGCACTTTCGAGGGCATCGGCTAAACCTTGTTCTCCCGTTGCTGCATTGGCTTGTCCCGCATTGCACAAAATGGCTTTGGCGCTGGGTTTAGCTTGCAGTAACTGGCGGCAGTAGTCCACGCAAGCAGCCCGCACAGTCGATGTGGTGAAGACTCCCGCGGCGATCGCATCGACATCTGACAAAATTAAGCTTAAATCCGGCAAGCCAGAAGGCTTCAAACCCGCTGTAATTCCCGATGCTCGATATCCTTTCGGTGCTGTAACTCCGCCGTCAATTACTTTCCAGTCTGACATGATTCCCTCCCTAAAGCCTTCTATTCCATTGAGACCGGATTATATCAAGTATCTCAGCCCATTTATAAAATTAATCGCGACTTTTTCTTGAGAATTCAAACTCAAGAAGAAATCGCGATGATACTGTAAATGGCATTATTTGAAGGCTATGTTTGCGATCGACCTCTGTGCTGTGAGCTAGTATCTAAACCAATTTCAGCAGCCACGCGGCTTAGCAAAGATTGCTGACGATTCACAACTCGGTTTTGATGGCGCATCATCAGACTGCGGGCTTGTTCTTGGGTAGACATCACCATTTCTCCAAAGGTAGGTATTGACTTGGCCGACTGTTGGCAATTGAGCTTGCTTAGCTCATGGTGGCGTTGCTGCGATCGTAACTGGCTTGCAGGCTTGGCTGGGGCTTCCCTTGAATATGACCCCAGTAGTTAGGATCTTCCATACCCACTTCGGTGGCGCTACGGTTGAGCATCGATTGCTGGCGGTTTTTCACTAAGTGGTGATGGCGCATCATCAGGGAGCGAGCTTGATTTTCGGTAGACATATGCGGTTCCTCCGTCTTGCTTGACTAAAGTTGGGCTGGTCTTTCTTGTCCATATTTTCAATATAACAGATAATTCTGTATCTAAAGTTACTAAAGTGTAATTGTAATAAAACTTTACATACAACTGGCACTCCCAGGGATCGGACACTTTTTGGCTAATGCTGGCGATCGCCCTTCCATCTCCCCAGAGGCGATCGCATCAAAAATAGTAGAGGAAGCAAAAACTCAATTTCTGCCTCCTCTACTATTTTTGTATAATTTAGCAAAAGCCCCATGCCCCATGCCCCATGCCCCATGCCCCATGCCCCATGCCCCATGCCCCATTACCGATTACCTAGTAACCACCTAACTGACAAAGGCCATAGGTAAATCTCATGCTTGGAATCACACTCAGCAGTCGCTACAACATTATCCGTCACTTGGGAGGCGGCGGATTTGCTCAAACTTACCTAGCCGAAGATAGGCAATTACCAGGAAATCACCTCTGCGTCGTCAAGCAACTCAAACCCCAAACAACAGATCCCAACAGTCTACAAATAGCTAGACGTTTGTTTGATACCGAAGCACAAGTTTTGTACAAGTTGGGAAATCACGATCGCATTCCCCGGCTTTTCGCCTATTTTGAAGAAAATCAAGAATTTTATTTAGTTCAAGAATTTATAGAAGGTCATGATTTAAATCAAGAAATTATCCCCCCTTCTACCTCTGGGGGGGCTAGCAATTGCATGAAGGAAAATGAAGTCCTGGGCATCTTACAGGAAATTCTCGAAATTCTCGACTTTGTACACCAGCAAAATGTGATTCACCGCGATGTCAATCCCCGCAACATCCTCCGCAGAGATCGAGACGGAAAATTAGTTTTAATAGACTTCGGTGCAGTCAAAGAAATTACTACTAAAATCACCAATCCTCATGCCAAAAACAGCTTAAGCGTCAGCATTGGTACCCCCGGTTATATGCCTAGCGAACAAGCCCACGGCAACCCAAAACTCAGCAGTGATATATATGCAACAGGTACGATCGCCATTCAATGCCTCACAGGCATAATTCCCCACCAATTACCAAAAGATCCAGATACAGAGGAAATTATTTGGCAGGACAAAGCATCAGTCACTCCAGAATTTGCTAAAGTTTTAGATAAAATGGTGCGCTACGATTTTCGCCAGCGTTATGCTAGTGCCGGCGAAGCCTTGGAAGCTATTAAAGAATTAAAAACAGCTCACAGCGGTACTGTTCCTCTATTGTCTCCTGTCGTGACTCCCCAGGTGCCTGTCAAATCCCGCAAAAAACTGTATTTGAAAATATTGTCGATCGCCAGTTTAATTAGCCTCACTATTATAGCATCCACTTATGCTGTCAATACCCTGAATTCAGCTAACGCCACAGACTTACACAAGCGTGGCAATACTCTTTACAATTTAAACCGATTTCCCGAAGCTCTGGAAGCTTACGATCGCGCCCTTAATCTAAAACCAGACTACGCTGAAGTTTGGCAAGAAAAAGCCAAAACTTTGTCCGAACTGAAACAATATCGAGCATCCCAGTCAGCCTACGACAAAGCAATAGAATTAAATCCCGAATACTTAGAAGCTTGGACTGGACGCGGTTATGTTTTGGACAAATTGCAACAAGATAAAGAGGCGATGGCATCTTTTGAACACGCCTTAAAAATCCAGCCAGACTATCCCCCAGCGTGGCAAGGTAGAGGCGATTCACTCTTAAATTCCCAGCGGTACGAAGAAGCGATCGCCTCCTACGAAAAAGCAGTCAAATTTCAGCCAAACTTATACCAAGCTTGGTACAATCAGGGACAAGCCTACCAGAATTTAAAACAGTACGAACAAGCTGTAAACTCCTATCAAAAAACAGTAGAAATTAAATCCGACAACCCGGAAGCCTGGTACAATTTAGGTAATGTTTTCCTAGAATTGAACAAAAACCAAGAAGCTTTAGACTCCTACGAAAAAGCCGTGCGCTTTCAACCCAATTTTTACCAAGGCTGGTATAGTAAAGGCATCGCTTTGTTGAAAATGCGACGGCATGAAGCAGCGGTAGAAGCTTACGAACAAGCTATTAAACTGAAACCAGACTATTATCAAGCCTGGTACAATTTAGGCTGGTCTTACCACGAATTACGCAGATACGAATCAGCAATTGAATGTTACAGCAAAGCCCTAGATTTAAACCCAAAGGAGTATCAAGCTTGGTACAACAGAGGGAATGCACAATATAATTTGAAGCGGTACGAAGATGCGATCGCCTCTTATAATGAAGCTGTCTATGTCAAGCCAGACTACCCCGAAGCCTGGTACAGTCGTGGCAATGCCCTGGTAGCAGTCAAAAGATATCAAGAGGCGATCGACTCCTACGACAAAGCACTTCGCTATAGACTAGATTATGGAGCCGCGATGGAAGCAAAAAAGCGCGCTGAAAGTCAGCTAGGAAACCATCAGCCCCAACTCATACCCAATCCAGGTTAAAAAACCCCTCGATCGAAGGGGTGAGTAACTGGGATTTAGCATCAAGCCATCATCATCGAACACCAGGAGAAATTAACGTCACCCGGCGGCTGTCTACCAACATGGGCCAAAAACCTCGATCGCTCAATGCTTTTACCGCAGCAGTAGCAGCAGCTTGATCCGTTGTATAAGCCACGAACAAAAAAGGACGCTGCCCGTAAGAAGCTAAGCCTACTTGCTTCCCTAAAACTTGCCTCACTTGGGAGGCTAATTCCGGTTGGTTAAAATAATCCACCAACACAGCATAACCGGCACCCAGGGGTTGGGGATTAAAGCCCACACTGCCATTGTCGGGATTAGTAGCTGGTTCAGGATTGTAGACTGGCAAATCTTGGGTAATAGATTGCGCGGGCGATCGTACCACATAAGCCCGTAATCCGACAACTTCTTCGATATATTTCACCCAATCGCGAGCGATTTGCGAATTGCGAAAGCCGCCAACTCGCGTTACCGTGTCAGTGATATATTGGCAAACTGTATTATTAGTATTTCCGGGAAAAGAACGTCTGGCTATTTCTTGCTGTTCCGGGGTTTTGGTAACAATTAACAGTAGATACTCATCGGACTGAGGCGGTTGGCAACTCGGCTGAGCTTTCACAGAAATCGATGAAATTGTCAATGCAAAAATGGCGATGAAGCCAGCATAAAATATCCGCAACTTAACCATAAAATTGTTGATTTTGCTGATAAATATTGCCAGCTTTACAATCTAGCTTTTTGCTTTTTGCTAATTTGTTCATGCTAACTGTAGGGATGCTAAGGCATCGGGGATAGTTTCTGAAGGTGATTCAAATTCACCTGTCAGTACATATTCTAATCGCAGTTTCAACCAAGTGATGAATTTAGGATCGGTGGAAATAATGGCCGCTGAGGGCTGAGGGCATTGTGCCTTAACTTTCGCCATTGTCGGTGCTTCTAGGAAAGCTGGCTGTTTAACTAACCAGAAGTCTATTTGTTTTTCTTGTTCTTGGTAGTTGCGAGTTCTTTCTTTGAATATTTCATCTAGGGCTTCCTCTTCTAGTAAAAAGCGCTGGCTAGCTAAAACGTAGTAGTAGGTTGACATTTTTTGTGCTTGTTAGAGATTAGTGGTTAGGGGTGAACCCATTGGTGTCAACTTAAGACTGAAAGCCTTGATAAATGTCGCTTTTACCTAAGTCTAGATCCCCCTAAATCCCCACCCCCCCCTAGCCCCCCCACCCCCCCCCCCCCCCCCCAAGGGGGGATGGGGGAAGGGGGACTTTGATCGGAATCTTGTCCCCCCCTTCTTAAGGGGGGCTAGGGGGGATCTGGATTTAATAGTCAAACAGCAATCTGTGACTAGGTTTGACGTTAAGTTGACACCAATGGGGTGAACCTCCCTCCTACCCTCATTTGTGCTGAGGTAGGAGCGGTGGGTTGAGTTGCTGGAGTGATGGAACTCTCAACTCTTGTGCCGTTTACTTTACCTTATTTGCTGTCATTTTGGCAAATATATTCCTAGGGGCTATAGCATGACCGCAGACAATTTATTAGCAATCGCCAGAGATTTACAGAGGTCATGCTTCGCCTATGCCAAATTGAGATGCACTACCAACTGTTTAAGGAATAGCAACTTCTCGCAACAATCTGTCAACAATCGTCTTCGCCCTCCTCCCAGCGGCGGGAATTAATCGATGAGCAAGTACGTGGGGGGCCAAATTCTTGACATCATCGGGAGTCGCATAATCTCGGCCAGAAATAAACGCTAAAGCTTGGGCCGCACGATGCAAAGATACAGCACCTCGCGGACTAACTCCCAAAGTAATCTCCTCATCTTCGCGAGTCGATCGCACCAAATTCACAATATACTGTTTCAAATGCCCTTCCACCTTGACCGTCGCGCACAAACGGCGCAACTCCTGCACCTGTTCCAAAGAAATACAAGGCTGCAAATCTTCCACCGCAAAACTATCAGACAGCCTCTCCAACATTTGCAACTCTTCCAACTGTGCAGGATAACCCAAAGTCAAAGATAAAGTGAAGCGATCCATCTGGGCTTCTGGTAGCGGAAAAGTGCCTTGATATTCGATCGGATTTTGAGTCGCAATCACAAAAAACGGTGCTGGAACATTCCGAGAAACCCCGTCTACTGTCACCTGCTTTTCTTCCATCACTTCCAGCAAAGCAGACTGAGTACGCGGTGTCGCCCGATTAATTTCATCGGCCAACAACACATTGGCAAACACTGGACCAGGCAAAAATTCAAACTTCCCGCTGCTGGGATTCCAAATATTAGTACCAGTGACATCCGTTGGTAACAAATCGGGAGTACATTGAATCCGCTGAAACTTTCCATCGATAGAGCGCGCCAAAGACTTCGCCAACAGCGTTTTCCCTACACCAGGCACGTCTTCCAACAGCGCGTGTCCCCCCGAAAGCAGGGCTACAATCACCAAGCGAATCGCATCCGTCTTCCCAACAATAGTCTTGCCTAGATTTTGCTTGAGCCGATCGATGTTTTCTCTCATTTTTCTGATTTTTAATTGTTTAAACCATTACAGAGAATGCCATTGGCCATCTTCCATTTTCCCTATAACAACACACTTCTAGCAACATCACAATCTGCCTGAATTTGAGTTTTGAGAGCTTCCAGAGAAGGGAATTTTTGTTCAGGTCGCAAAAACTCCACCAAACTCACACTCAAGGTTTTACCGTACAAATCCCCAGACCAATCTAACAGGTGAACTTCCACTGTTGGTTGCTGACCGTCCACTGTGGGACGACAGCCCACATTCATCACCCCATTGACCAAAGATACATCTAAGGATTCCCCCAGCATTAGAGATTTGGGATTTTCCCACTTATAGGAAGAACTTTCATCTGGGAAGACTCCATCTCCATCCTCGATCGATACTCGCACTGCATATACACCAAAACGTGGCAAAAACTTGGAGGGTGGTAATTGAATATTAGCGGTAGGAAATCCGATTGTCCTGCCAAGCTGCTGTCCCCGAACTATGGGACCCACCAAACTGTAAGGACGGCCCAGCAACTGATTTGCCCGTTGGAGGTCTCCGCTGGCTAGACTTTCGCGAATCACAGAACTGCTGATTCGTTCGCCACTACCGCAGGTGTGAAGTCCTACTAGAGTAACATCAATGCCGTAGTTAGAGGCGATCGCCTGTAAATCCACAGCCGTGCCCGTCCGTCCCCGTCCAAAACGAAAATCCATCCCGACACTAATTCGACTCGCTTGCAGTTGTCCCACCAAAATTTCCTCGACAAACTCCTGGGCACTCAAAGCAGCCAATTCGCGATCGAACGGCAGCAGCACAAGCTGCTCGACACCCATTGCTTCTAGCAATTCTATCTTTTCTGCCAGAGGAGTCAGCAGTTTTTTTGCTTGACCAGTAAAAAACTCTTGTGGGTGCGGATCGAATGTCACCACCGTTCCGTAAAACCTCACGGCCCCATCAGAGTTCCAGCCTGGAATCTCATTGTCTTCAGTCCGACTCTGGGACAAACCCACATCAGAATTCTTGCCCCAGTGGGCGAGGACGAGGCTGTCTGCCGGATCAAACTCCCTCCTAGTCTCCGGTTCAAAAACCAAATTTTCGTTGTTACTAGGCCCTGGTTGTCCCAAAGCCCGCTGCGGTGCAGAAACAGTCGCCGAAATCTGCCCAGAATTGTCCCGAATCGATCGATTTAAAATTGGCTGCACGACTTGTCGATGCCCTAGGTGGAAACCATCAAAGTTTCCCAAGGCAACGGCAGTTGGAGTCAGAGCAGCAGTACAAGAATAAGTTACCCACACGCTTTAAATTTTCACCAAAGAAATGGGTCTGAAGCCCCGTCACTTCGGCTACGCTCAGTGCATCGCCTTCGCTTGACGGCTTGAATTCTCCTAATTCTATAAGTCCTAGCTACAAAAAACTAGATCGGAAAATCCGCC